>JAFRGU010000087.1 GCA_017433675.1 Clostridia bacterium | reverse complement strand
GTTTGGAATACACCGGGAACTCGCGCATGTGCACGATATCAAACCGCAGGCCGCAGCGGGAGCGGTCCACCCGCACGATTCCCGTCTCCGGTTTATACCGGATGGTGGTTACATGCTCGCCGTCCTTGGCCAGATTCATCCTGAAGGAGCGGTACATGGTGCTTCCGTCTGCCGGACGCACATCGACCGTCAGGTCAATCACTCTTCCGCGGATTCCGGTGAGGAAGGTTTCCGAAGAAAGCGGTACGTTCCTGTAGACGATCTTCTCTCCATAGTAGTTCGCAAGCTCCCGCACCGGCTGCTGGATCAGCCGGCCGTCCCGGATCGACAGCTCGCGCGGCACCGTCATCTGGCCCGCGATGCGGACTCCCTTTGGGTAGCTTCTGGCTGTATCCCAGTTCTGCATCCAGGCAATCATGATCCGGCGTCCGTCCAGCGCCTGCAGCGTCTGGGGGGCGTAGAAGTCGATGCCGTAATCGATGGCATGGACGTTCTCACGAATCAGATGCTTGTTTTCATCCGCTTCGCCGATCATGCATACGGTGCCGTTGCCCGCGTGAAACTCGAAGCCCATGGGGCTCATTTCCTGAGGGCTGACGAACAGAACGTCCTTCCCCTCCAGCTTGAAATAATCGGGGCATTCCCACATCATCCCGTACTGGCGGTGGTTGGAGGCAACGCGGCCGCGATACTGCCAGTGGAAGCCATCCTCGCTGTAATACAGCAGAATCGAACCGCTTCCGTCCGCCGGGCGGTTGCCCATGACGGCATAATAGCCGTCCTCCTCATGCCAGATCTTCGGATCCCGGAAATCCTCCGTACTGCCGCCCTTCGGCAGATCCTTCGCTGTCAGAACCGGGTTCGCATCCACCTTCTCATAATCCACGCCATCGCCTACAGCAAGACACTGGGTCTGCCAGGGTTTCAGCGTTCCGTCCTCCTGCCGTTCCTCGCGGACGCCGGTGTACATCAGCAGCTGACGCCCGTCCGGCAGTTCAATGGCGCTTCCGGAAAAGCAGCCGTCCTTGTCGTATGGCATATCCGGTGCCAGCGCCGCCGGCAGCCGCTCCCACCGGATGAAATCCCGCGTCTTGACGTGGCCCCAGTGCATGGGACCCCAGACCGGCTTATAGGGATAGTACTGGTAGAACAGGTGGTACTCTCCCTTGTAGACAGAAAACCCGTTGGGATCGTTGATCCAGCCGATACCGCCGGTGACATGAAACATCGGGCGCTCATTCTCAGGCACATAGGAACTGTACTGAGCCTCAAAGTCCCGCGCCTTTTGCAATGTTTCGCTGATCATCAATACGTGTTTCCTTCCTGATGTGGTTTCTGGAATAAAGGGAGCATTCCTCCCCCCTCCCGGGGGAAAGGGGAGGAACGCGGTCAGGTCAGTTGATTATTCCGCGAAGAAGGCATCCAGATACTTCTGATGGATCTCCAGGTACTTGTCCAGGCCATAGGCCTTCAGGTCGCTCTGGAGGCGATCCCAGTCAGCATCGTTGAAGCCGTTCATCACCCAGTCGGACTTGGCAGTATTGATGCACTTCCGGATGTCCGCGTTCAGGTTGGAGCATTCCTTGTTGTCATCCGCGTTCATGAACACGTTGGGATACACATATTCGGTATTCATGTCGGGGGTGTAAACGTCCTTGATCCAGTTCAGGCGGTAGGCCGCGTCATCGGGCAGGGTCACGTACACGCCGTAGTAGCTGTCCAGGATGGCCAGAGGTCCGTTTACGCTCTCAGCTTCGCGGACTTCCACGGGGGAGGCGTCGCCCAGCCAGGTATGCTTCAGCATGGGTTCGCCGGCTTCGTTGGTGCTCATGGTGAAGATGTCGAAATCGTCATCCTCGCCGTAGGTGCCCCAGTTGTTCTGGGGGGACTGCAGCGGCGCGTACATCTGATCGATCCAGGAGCAGACCAGCTCGGGGTTCTTGCAGGTGGCGGTCACGACGCAGCGGCCGCGATCGAAACCGGAGGTGAAGGAACCGTTCTGGGGAGTGATGTTGCGGACGTCAGCGGTCAGCGCAGGCAGCGGCACCCAGCCCTTGCCGGCGATCAGATCATCCATGCTGACCTGGGCGATGTTGGCCACGTCCCAGGTGAAGCAGACGCCGTAACGGCCGGACTTGCCCTTGGCCACATAGGTGGACCATTCCTGCGTGAAGGCTTCGGGGTCGATCAGACCTTCCGAATACAGCTTGTGCATCCATTCGGTGCCCTTCTTGAAGCCTTCCTGGGTGGCGGTGCAGATGACCTTCTTGTCAGAAGTGACCGCGATATGACGGCCGCCGTCCACGTCGCCGTAGCCTTCGCCGAAGCCGTTGATCAGGATGTAGGGATCCTGGTCATTCATGATGAAGGACATGGGGATGATGGAACCATCGATGCCAAACTCAGCCTTGAGCTTGTCGGCATTGTCACGGAAAGCGATCAGAGCCGCTTCAAAGGCGTCCACGGTGGTGGGCACTTCCAGTCCCAGGAAGTCCAGCCAGCCCTTGTTGATGAAGGGCATGTTGCCGACAGCCTGGATGGCGGTCTTCTCATAGCCCAGCTGCTCGATCCACGGGAAGGCCCAGATATGGCCGTTCTCGTCGGTGCACATCTTGCGGTATTCAGGCGCCTGCTCGAACACCTTCTGCAGGTTGGGCATGCAGCTGTCGATGTAGCCTTCCAGCGCGATGATGGCGCCCTGCTTGGCATACTTCTGCAGATCCGTGTCGCCGAAGCCGGCATTGAACACCAGCTCAGGCAGCGTCCGGGCATTGGCCATTTCCAGCGAGATCTTGTCGCCCCACTGGTCGCCCTGGATCGTACGCCACTCGACGTGAACGTTGGTGGCTTCCTCAAGGCGCTTGAAGATCGTGCGGTTGTTGGGCTCGGATTCCGTGCCCGCGGGGAAGTTGGTCAGGGCGGTGAAGCTCTCGGTCTTCTCCAGCGGGAAGGTGTAGTCGGCCTGGGCGGCGACGGTCATCGCCATGATCAGGCACAGGCACAGAGCCAGGATCCTTGAAATCTTACGCATGGTTTTTTCTCCTTTTCCTTTTCTTATTTTATACAGGCACCCCGCCTGCATGAGAAACGTGGGAAAATTAACCCTTGACGGCGCCGGCCATGATGCCGCTGTCGAAGTACTTCTGGAAGAAGGGATACATGATCAGCAGCGGCAGGCTGGAAATAATAATGGTGGCATACTTCAGGAGCTCGGCCAGCTGGGCGCGCTGGGCAGTGGACTGCATATCGGAAACCATGCCCTGCTCCGGCTGGCTCTGAATCAGGATGCTGCGCAGCACCAGCTGCAGAGGCTGCTTGGAGGAATCGTTCAGGTAGATCATGGCGTCGAAATAGCTGTTCCACATTCCGACGAACTGCCACATGCAGATGGTGGCGATAATCGGCGTGCAGACCGGCAGCAGGATCTTGAAGAAGTAAACCATCTCGGTCGCGCCGTCGATGGAGGCCGCCTCTTCCAGGTCGTGCGGAACGCCCTGATAGTAGGTCCGGGCGATAATCATGTTCCAGACGCTGAACGCGCCGGGCAGCAGGATGGCCCAGATGGTGTTGAGCATTCCCAGGTCACTGATCAGCAGGTACGTGGGAATCAGGCCGCCGCCGAAGAACATGGTAATCATGTACAGGGTATTGAAGAACCGCTTGAACCGGAAATCGCTTCTGGACATCGGATATGCCGCCAGCAGCGTGATAATCACGGAGATGATGGTGAACAGAACCGAATAGATCAGCGCATTCTTGAAGCCCACCCAGATCATGCTGTTGGACAGCACGCGCTCGTACGCGGTCACCGTCCATTTGCTGAAGTCAAAGGTCACGCCCTTGTTCTGCAGCGTAATGGGATCAATGAAGGAGGCCAGGATGATGTACAGCACGGGGAGCACGATCGCAAGCAGAAAAATGCCCAGGATCACATAGGCGATAATCAGGATCGTCTTATCCCCCGCGGGGTACTTGGCAAACTCGCTCTTCTTCTTTTTAACCGGAATATTCGCAACACTCATTCGCTCTTCCCCCTTTCTTAAATGCCCTTGCCTTCGTTCATCTTCTTGACAATGGTATTCATGGAGATCAGCAGAATAATGTTGATGACGGTATTGAACAGGCCGACTGCGGTCGAGAAGCCGTAGTCACCGTCCAGAAGACCCTTCTTATAAACATAGGTGGAAATGATTTCGGAAGCACCCATGTTCAGGTCTGTCTGCAGGGCATAGGCTTTTTCGAAGCCGACGCTCATGATGTTGCCCACCGCCATGATGAACTGGATGAGCACCGTATCCTTGATGGCCGGCCACTCAACCGTCTTGATCTGCTGGATCAGGTTCGCGCCGTCAATGACAGCCGCTTCCTTCAAATCCTTGCTGGCATTGGACAACGCCGCAGTATAGATGATGGAAGCCCAGCCAGCGCCCTGCCAAATACCGCTGGCAATGTAGATCGTTCGGAACGCCTGAGGCATGGTCATGAAATTATAGTTCGTTCCCAGGAACATATTCACCATGCCGGTCGGCGACAGAAGGATGCGGACAATACCGCAAAGGACGATAACCGAGATGAAGTTGGGCATGTACAGCACCAGCTGAACCTTCTGCTTGATCTTGGAGCTGAGAATGCGGTTGAGCAGGAATGCCAGCAGAATCGGAGCCGGGAATCCCCACAAAAGGCCGAATACGCTCAGCTTCAGGGTATTCATCAGGTATCTCATGAAGTCGGGAGAAGACAGGAAACGGTTAAAATGCTCGAATCCTACCCACTCACTGGCCCACAGTCCGCGGAACGGGTTGTAGTCCATGAAGGCGATCGCCACGCCGCCCATCGGAATGTAGCGGAAGATGATCGTCAGCACGAACGCCGGCAACATGAAGATCAGGTAGAGCTGCCAGTGCTGCCGCAGATACACCAGAGTGTTGTGCGTCCTCTGTTTGAGGGGCACTTTTTCCTTGGCAGGCAAGGGCTTTGTCATATGAATCCTCCTTTTTTGGTTCTCCCCAAATGTGCATTTGCATTGGCAGGTTGCATTTGCTCACTCTCGTTGGGGGCTCTCCTGTATTGTATCATTGCAAATAATGCATGTCAATAGTCTTATTGTGATAAATGCACCTTTTATTCCCAGAATTTCCAGTAATCTATTGACGATAAAGGCTTTCAGGTTTTCCGGCATCTCAAAAAAAGAGAGAATTGTGCCTTCTCGGCTGCATTTCTGTGCAATTGCACACTTTATTCGATTCGTTTTCTGGTTTTTATGCTCATTCAGCCCTTTTCCGACTTCAACCCAATACTTATTCCCCATTGATTTATCAATTGCACAATCTTGAATTGACATATGCATCATTTCATGATACAATCACCGGGAAACAGCAAGGAGGATTGCTCCATGAAAAGAGTGACTATACAGGATATTGCAGATGAACTGGGCATTTCCCGGAACACCGTCTCCAAGGCCATCAACAACGTCGGCGGCCTTGCGGAAGGAACCCGCATGCGGATTCTTGAAAAGGCGGTGGAAATGGGCTATAAACAGTTTTCCTATATCAAATCGCATTCCAGCGTCATCCTGAAGCCGGAATCCCAGAGTAAAGGAGAAATTGCCCTGCTCTGCGGAAGCGTCATCTCCCCTGCCCATTTTGCGACGCTGATGCTGGACAAGCTGAAGCGGGATCTTCTGCATTGGGGATATACGCTGACTTCCTACCGGGTGGAGCCGGAGAATTTCCTGTGCCGGACCCTGCCCCTCTCCTTTGATCCGAATCGGGTCAGCGCCATTATCTGCGTCGAGATGTTCGACCGGGTTTATGACGAGATGATCTGTTCCCTCGGCCTGCCGGTGCTGTTTGTGGACGGCCCCAACAAGCGGGACGGCATCAGCCTGCCGGCCGATCAGCTCTACATGGATAACACCACCGCAATCACCCGGTTTATCAACGATATGCTGCTCCGGGGACGGCAAAGCATCGGCTTCATCGGCGATTACGAACACTGCCAGTCCTTTTTTGAAAGATATACTGCCTTCCGCTATGCCATGCTCATGGCCGGCGTACCGGTGGAAGCTCAATTCTGCATTAAGGTCAATAACCGGGAGAAGATGGAGGAGGCGCTGGAGGCGTTGACAGACTTCCCGGAAGTATTCATCTGTGCCAATGATTTTGTTGCCGATGACGCGATTTACGCCCTTCGCAAGCTCGGCAAATCGGTACCGGAAGATGTGCTGTTCTGCGGCTTTGACGACTCACCGAATTCCCGGATCATGACACCGACACTGACCACCGTGCACATTCACACCCAGGTCATGGCTGTCGCCGCACTGCATTTGCTGCTCACCCGCATCGAGGTGCCGGACCTGGATTATCGCATTGTGCACACTGAAACAGAACTGATTTACCGGGATTCCACCCGGATATAGTTTTTTTGATCAGGAGGTAACGACATGCGGTTCTTTTCCTACGACAGCACGTTCGGCCGGCTTTTTCTGAAGCTCAGCTACGGATGCTGCCTGAACTTTCTCTGGCTGGTCTGCTGCCTGCCCATTTTTACCATCGGCGCTTCCACGACGGCGCTCTACTATACCTCCTTCAAAATCGCCAAGGATGAGGGCAGCTTCATCACGACCATGTTCTTCCGTTCATTCCGGCAGAATTTCAAGCAGGCCACCATCATCTGGCTGATCATGCTGGCCGCAGGGCTGCTGATCGGCGCGGATGCCGTTCTGGTATACCGGCTGCGCGCCGCCGCGGACGGCACGGCCGCCGTGATCTGGACGCTGCTGCTGGCCGTCCTCATCGCATGCATGATCGCCTATGTCATCGAGCTGTTCTATATTTTCCCCCTGCTGTCCATCGCCAGCAACACGACAGCCAACATGTTCAAAAACGCCTTCCTCATCGGCACCCATTACCTGTTCGTCACCCTCCTCGTGCTTTTCATCCACTATGCCATGTTTTTCCTGGTCGTGAATATATTTACCCCCTTCATCATCTTCGGCGAGGGGCTGTGCGCGGTCATCAGCGCCCATCTGCTGCTGAAGATCTTCAAGCCCCTGCTTTACGACCCAAACGCACCGGAAGAGGAAAGTGAGACCGGCGAATCCGGCGGGGAGAACACGCTATGAGACTGACCGAATCGGAACGGGCAGAAAACAGGGAGGCTCTTGCTGCCATGAGCCTCCCGCAGAAGCTGGATTATATTTTTGAATATTATAAATTTCCGCTGGTGCTGATTCTCATCGCCGTGGTTGCCCTGGGCAGCATGCTGTATTACAGGCTGACCAACAGGAATGCGCTGCTGTATGTCGCCTATACGAACATCTCCGTGGGCGATACCCTGGACAGGGCGCTCAGCGAAGGCTTCACAAAAGCCATCGGCGCCGATCCCCGAAGCAATGAAGTGAAACTGTACCGCAATCTGTATCTGAGCCAGGATCCCTCCGCGCAGAATCATGAATTCGCCTATGCCTCGCGGCTCAAGGTGATGGCCTCCGTGACCAACGGGCAGCTGGACGTGCTGCTGATGAACCGGGACGCCTTCAATATCCTCTCCGCCAGCGGCTATCTGATGCCGCTGGAAACGCTGCTGGCGCAGGAACCGGATCTGGCTGCCCGAGTTGCCGGCCGGCTCGTCCTGAATTCAGTGATCCTCGAGGACAACGACATCGAGCATACGCTGGATGAAAGCGTCCCCTATCAGGCCATTACCGAAGAGATCGCCAACGGACTTCTCGTTTCCGCGTTCCCGCTGTTTGAACGCGCCGAATTCTCCGGAGACGTATATCTCGGCGTCATCGGAAACAGCGCCCGTCTGGATGCCGTTCTCCAGTATATTGACTATCTTACCCGGGTGTCCCCGACAGGATGACCTTTCTCTTCCTTATTCACCGGCTCCGGTCGCCGGATCAGCGTCTTTTCATGATCCTTCTCCGATCCCGCAGCCGCTGCGCTCCGGTCCCCGGGCACCGGAGGTATACCCGGCCCTGAACTCCGCGTTGATCTCCCGGAGTTCTTTTTTTCCATCAATATAATCCTGATACATCTCAATGATTCCCGGGCTGCAGCCATCGCAGAGGCCGGATATATTGCCGATGGATTCCGCCACAATCTGCTCCCGTTCCTCCCGGGTGGTGTCTGCGATCCGGATGCTGTTTCTCATTTGAGTTCCTTTCCCCGTTTTCCGCACCTTCCGGAATACCGGAATATGTGAAAGCTCAGAAATACGAATTCAGTCAGATGCCCACTTTGTATACATTCTCCTGCAGCAGCGGATAACGGACGCCCCTGTAATAGGCATCCAGCGCCGCGATATGGTCCTCCGCGAACAAATCCGGGATTTCATCCTTCCCGAAGAATCGCAGTTCATAGGATTCAGCATCTATCCTTGGCTCTCCGCTGACAATACTGGCTGTGTACATGGCGGACAGGACGTGGGCCGCATCCCCGTTGCTCCAGACCATATTGTGGTTGTGAAAGATCCCCAGGAAACTGTCCAGCCTGACCTCCAGACCGGTTTCTTCCCGGATTTCTCTCAGCGCAGCCTGCTCATAGGTTTCATTCATTTCCAGCAATCCGCCGATCAGTCCCCACCGGCC
>JAFRGU010000086.1 GCA_017433675.1 Clostridia bacterium | reverse complement strand
TGCGAGGGGTGAAACGGACGGGGACAGTCCTTTCGTTTCAGCATTCGCTGAAACTGCAAAGGGCCGTCCCCGCCGTTTCACCGTCCCCGCCGTTTCACGGAGATGGAAAATTTTGAGGTTTACAAGGGCTTTGAGAAATGATAAACTATTATATTGAGCTGTTGTGCTCAATTGCGACTGGAACGGATTTGGATATAAAGAAGCCGTGGGAAGCGGCGGAAAGGATCCATCGACGATGATTTTCGGAAGAGGCGGCGCGAAACAGACGCAGGCACCCCAGGGATCCGCGGGAGGCGGACAGCAGGGCGCTCCGGGATACGCTTCGAACGCGACCCCGTGGCAGACTGCCGGGGGAACGCCGCTGGCCGGCAGTTACCCGACGCAGCAGGCCGGGACAGGATACGCGGGATACACGCCGGGAAACACAGGTGCGGGATACACTCCGGGCGCGAACACCTACAGCGCTCAGACCGGCGGATATACCGCGGGCGGATACGGAACGGGAGCGCAGAATCCGGCTCAGGGCGGCGGATACACTGCGGGCGGATATGCTGCAGGTGTCCAGAATCCGGCGCAAGCCGGCGGGTACACCACTGCGGGCGGATACGGCGCAGGCATTCAGAATCCGGCGCAGGGCGGCGGATACGCCGCGGGCAGATACAGTGCAGGCATCCAGAATCCGGTTCAGGGCAGCGGATATGCCCCGGGCGGATACGGCACGGGGGTCCAGAACCCGGCGCAGACCGGCGGATATGCCCAGACCGGATACAGCGCACCGGGATCAGCATACAACACCTATAACGCAGCGGGAACCGGGTACGGCACCCCGGGCGGTCAGGTCACGGGCGGGTATCCGGGACCAGGAACCAATCCGGCGGGCGCCGCGGGATACGGACAGCCTTACGGCGGCGGAAACTACGCCCCGCAGGGCGGAACGGCCTACGGATATCCGCAGATGAACGGCGGAACCGGATACCCTCAGGGACAGAACGGGTATCCGACGGCCGGCAACAATCCTTATGCTCAGATGGGGCGGAACCAGCAGGGCCCGGCCCAGATGGGCGGGCAGCAGGCGGACTACAGCCGGCAGCAGATTCCGCTGAACGGCGGGGGATACGTGCCCCAGCAGATCCCGGTGAAAAAGCAGCCATTCGTCTTCAACGACGGGATGCTGATTCTGATGTGCGCGGCACTGCTGGCGCTGTTCGCGGTAGGACTTTTCGTGCCGGGACTGAACACGCTGCTGTGGATCTTCCTGGTTCTGGCCGCGGGGGCAGTTACCTTCTTCTGGGTGAAGCCTGTGATGAACGGAAACCGGAGGCTGTGCTTCACGATTATCTTCTCGATTCTGGCAATCGTTGCACTGCTGAATGTGACAGGCATCCTGGCCGGCGCCCGGGACAGGCGTCAAAATCCGACGGGAAACGAACCGGCCGTGACAGCCAGCGTATCAGTCAACAGCAGTACCGGCGTGAACAGCGGAACGGTGATCGATCCGGAAACGGGCAGAAGCCTGAGCGCGGGCACCGAGGCAAGGCCGACGGCCACCCCGACCGCCGCGGCGGAGGATAACTCGGCCACAGACCGGCTGGAGGCCTTCTTCCGCTACTGGAGCGCGGGCATGCAGGATGAGATGCTGAACCTGTGTTCCCCGACATGGCAGAGCGGCGTGGACAATCCGAAGACAGCCCTGTTCGGCCTGCTGGCCAACCGGCGGCCGCTGGACTATACCGTGGAAAAAATCAGCGGCACCAGCGAAAGCACCAGCAGAACCGTGACCGTCACGAGCACGATCGACCGGAACAACGGGAAGGACCCGGTGAAATACCGGCTGAGCGTGCTGATGGTAAAGGAGAATGAGCAGTGGTACGTGGATCCGCAGAGCCTGAAGACCTACGAGAACGCGGAGACACCGGATCCTGCGACGGCTGCGACTCCCACGCCCACGGCGGAGCCGGCGGCGAGCGCCAGCACGGTGCTCTACTATAATCCGGACGGGGGGACAAAATACCACCTGGACCAGAACTGCAAGAGCACCCATGCGAAGTATCTGCCGATGAAGGGACACTTTACATACGGGGAGATCAACAACGACAAATACAAGAACCTGAGCCCATGCAATGTCTGCGCGGCGCCCCTCCGGCCATGACGAACCGGTGGGAGGCTTTCCGACAGCGGCTGGAGCCCCGGCCGTCCGGGAAATGCCTGATCGGCCTCAGCGGCGGAGCGGACTCCGTGGCGCTGACGCGAATCCTGCTGCCCATGCGGGACGCCGGAGAGATCGAAATCGAAGCGATCCATGTGAATCACGGCATCCGGGGTCCGGAGGCGGACGGGGATGAAGCATTTGTCCGGAAATTCTGTGCGGAAAACGGTGTGACGCTGCATACGGCACGGCTGGATCTGGCGGGCCGGGAGGATGAGAATACGGCCCGGGAGGCCCGGTACCGGGCTTACGCCCAGGTTCTGCGGGAGCGGGAAATCCCGACCCTGATTCTGGCCCACCAGCGGGATGATCAGGCGGAAACCTTCCTGATGCACCTGATCCGGGGGGCAGGGCCGGCGGGCCTGCGGGCCATGCGCAGCCGGGAGAAGCGGAACGGATATATGATTCTGAGGCCCATGCTGGACATCAGCGGAGAAGAGCTGCGGGAAGCGCTGGCGGCGGAAGGAATCCCCTGGCGGGAGGACCGGACAAACCGAGAGCCCCGGTACCTGCGGAACCGGATCCGGCTGGAGATTCTGCCGGAAATGGAAAAAATCGCCCCCGGCATTCGCACAAGGCTGGCCCGGACCGCGCGGATGATCGGCGAGGATGAAGATGCCCTGGATGCACGGGCGGAACGCCTGCTGGCGGAAAACAGCGGCGCCGGATGGATCGGTACGGATGTCCTGCGGGCGGAACCGGAGGCGATCCGGAGCCGGATGCTGCGCAGATGGTGGCGGAAAAACGGGCCGGAGCTGGACGAGCGGGAGCTGAGCTACGCGCAGACGAAACGGCTGGAGGAGCTGATCACCGCCGGGCCGGGGACGACCGTGAACCTGCCCGCGGGATGGCGGGCCCGGAAACGAAAGGGCCGGATGATCCTGATTCCGGCGGAAGGAAAAGCAAGACCGCGGACGGAAAGCGACCGGACATAAGGAGAAGAACATGATCGAGACAGAAGGAAGGATGTATCAGGACCTGACCAAGATCCTTGTGACACGGGAAGAGATCGCGGCCAAGGTGGATGAGCTGGGGAAGAAAATCACTGCGGATTACCAGGGAAAAGCGCCGGTGCTGATCTGCATCCTGAAAGGCGGCGCCGTGTTCTTCACGGATCTGGCCCGGGCCATCGACCTGCCGCTGACGATGGAATTCATGGCCATCAGCAGCTACGGCAGCGCGACCAAGACCAGCGGCGTGGTGAGGGTCGTTAAGGACCTGGACAACGACATCCTGAACAAGGATGTCATCATCGTTGAGGATATCGTGGACAGCGGCGTGACGCTGAACTATCTGAAGGGCATGCTGGGCCACCGGGGCGCGGCCTCCATCCGCATCGTGACCCTGCTGGACAAACCGGCGCGGCGGCGGGTGAAGGACCTGAAGGTGGACTACAGCTGCTTCAACATTCCGGATGAGTTCGTCGTGGGATACGGGCTGGACTATGACCAAAAGTACCGGAACCTGCCGGACATCGGCGTGCTGAGCCCGAACGTTTACGAGAAATAATCCAGGACTCCGGCCTGCCCATTTCCGAACAGAGACGGGCTGATCTGCCGGAAGGCCAATCGGAGGAGGACAAGAATTTGAAAAAATCCCGGGGAATCATCGGCTATCTGGCGCTGCTGGGAACGCTGCTGATCATTGCGATCCTGCTGAACGGCGGCATGCAGGAGCCGGTGTCCAAGAGAATTGAATATCCCCAGCTGCTCCAGATGATCGAGGAGGGGAAAGTCGCCCGGGTGGCGATCCGCAACAACGGCCTCGTGGGGCTGACGAAGACCACCCGGATCTCCAGCACGGATTTTCCGGAGCGGGACTATGACTTCGAGACTACGATCGGCAGCGACTTCATCGATACGGTGCGGATTATGGAGGCCAAGAAGCAGGGCGTGAACCCGGACCAGATTTCCGTTGAGGATCTCCGCTTCGACATCCAGTACCGCGCGCCGGTGACAGTACCGTGGTGGTACGAGTTCATCCCCTATCTGATCATGCTGGGGCTGATGGCGGCCTTCTGGATTTTCATGCTGCGGGGACAGGGCATGGGCGGCGGTAAAAACGTCATGAATTTCGGCCGCAGCCGGACCCGGATGCAGGACAGCACGAAGAACAAGGTGACCTTCGCCGACGTGGCGGGAGCCGACGAGGAGAAGGAAGAGCTGGAAGAGATGGTCGACTTCCTGAAAAACCCGAAGGCCTACACGGAAATGGGTGCGCGGGTGCCGAAGGGCGTACTGCTGGTCGGCCCGCCCGGAACCGGCAAGACCCTGCTGGCCAAGGCGGTGGCCGGAGAAGCGGGCGTGCCCTTCTTCTCCATCAGCGGCAGCGACTTCGTGGAGATGTTTGTGGGCGTCGGCGCCAGCCGGGTGCGGGATCTGTTTGAACAGGCCAAGAAGGTGGCTCCGGCCATCGTGTTCATCGAGGAGATCGACGCCGTCGGGCGGCACCGCGGCGCCGGACTGGGCGGCGGCCACGACGAGCGGGAGCAGACACTGAACCAGCTGCTCGTCGAGATGGACGGTTTTGCCATGAACGAGGGAATCATCGTTATGGCGGCCACCAACCGCCGGGATATTCTGGATCCCGCGCTGATGCGGCCCGGCCGCTTCGACCGGCAGGTGACGGTCAACTATCCCGACCAGGAGGGCCGGGTCGCCATCCTGAAGGTGCACAGCCGGGGCAAGCCGCTGGCGGATGATGTGGATCTGGACAATATCGCGAAGCGGATGCCCTACGGCACCGGCGCTGATCTGGAAAACGTGATGAACGAAGCCGCGATCCTCGCGACCAGGGCCCGGAAGAAGGCCATTGACCAGCAGCTGCTGGTGGACGCGATTGCCCGGGTACAGATGGGACCGGAGAAGAAGAGCCACAAGGTGAACGAGAAGGACCGGCGCATGGTAGCCTATCACGAGGGCGGACACGCTATCGTCGGGCACCTGCTGCCGGGCTGCGACGACGTGCACCTGATTACTATCGTGCCCCGGGGCATGGCCGCCGGGCACACGCTGGCGCTGCCCGCGGAGGAGCATGACAACATGAGCCGCACGCAGCTGACGGATCAGCTGGCCATGATGCTGGGCGGGCACGCGGCGGAAGAGGTCGCCCTGGGCGAGATCTATACCGGATCCTCGAGCGACCTGAAACGGGCGACGGAGATCTGCCGGAAGATGGTGACCCAGTTTGGCATGAGCGACGAGATCGGAACCATCTACCTGGGAAGCGACCAGGAAGTGTTCGTGGGCATGGAGTTCGGCCAGACGCGGGAATACAGCGAGGAAGTGGCCGCCCGGATCGACCGGGAAGTGAGCCGCATCCTGGAAGCCGCCTATGCGCGGGCGAAGGACATCCTGCAGCAGAACCGCGGGAAGCTGGATATGCTGGTCGACGCCCTGATCGCGCAGGAAACCCTGAACCGGGCAGAGTTCGTAGCCCTGATGGATGAAGGAAAGATGCCCGACGGCAGCGACGCCGATAAACCGCGGAGCCTGGATCAGATTCTCGGGAAGGACCGGAAGGCGGAAAGCCAGACGGGGGAAACGGAAACAACGGAAAGCGCGGACGAAACCGCGGAGACGCCGGCGGGCGGCGAGCATGCCCTGCCGGAAGGATACCAGCTGCCCCGGGAAGAGGATCACACAGAATATCTGAATGACTGAAGCTGGAGCCTTTCCCGAATGAAGGCATCCGGCTTTCCGGACGGCGGCGAAATACCGGCAGCCCGGAGAAGACGGGTATAGGGATATCCGGAACGAAGCAGGAAAGGAGGGCGGCATGTCCGAAAAATTGAACAGAACCCGGCGGAGCCAGCGCTACGCGCAGACACCGGAGCGGGTCAGCGCGGCGGCGCAGAACGGATCAGGCGCTCTCCAGCCGGCTGACGCGGTCCGGGACGCCATTTCCTACGAGCAGCAGATGGCTGCCCAGCAGCGGATGCTGTATGAACAGGAGATGGCGCGGCGGCAATATGAGGCGCAGCAGGAATACGCACGCCAGCAGTACGCCGCGCAGCAGGAATACGCCCGGCAGCAGTACGCCCAGGAGCAGGCGCGGAGGCAGCGGCAGCAGGAACGGGAAAGAATTTCCAGCGAGACCTCCAGCCACGGCGCCTTCCGGGGATACACGGGCGAGATTCCGAATATGGGAACGCCGGCGGGCAAACCGGCAGCCAATGGGAAGCCGAAGAAGAAAAAGGGACATGCCGGCCTGATCATAGTGGGGATTCTCCTCGCGGGAATGCTGATCGCCGGCAGCGTACTCGGCATTCAGAAATATCAGGAACGGAAAGCGATCCACGACGCGGTGACCGCCTACGACAATCTCTTCGCGGAGGGCGTCTATGTGGATGGCATCCACCTGGGCGGCATGACCCCGGAACAGGGGCTCAACTCCGTGCAAAGCCAGATTCAGCAGCGGAACGCCGCATGGCATGTGACGCTGACTTATCAGGGAACCCAGCTGGCCCAGATCAACGCAGGTATGCTGGGCATGAGCGTGGACGTCGGGGCAATCATGAACGACGCCTGGGCACAGGGGCACACGGGCGACGAGGATACCCGGTACGCCGCGATGGCAGCGCTGAGGGAAACGCCCTATGAAACCTACACCGCGACGCCCAGCGGGGACACGAGCGTCATCGACAACGTGCTGACCCAGGTGAAGGGGCAGATTGATACCCAGGCGGTGAACGCGCGGCTGCTGAGCTTCGACCCGAGCCAGGCCTATCCATTCACCTTCCAGGCGGAAACCCGGGGCCGGGTGCTGGACACGAGCGAGGTGCGGGAAAAGCTGTACCACATGGTGGCGACTATGACCAGCGGAACCGTGGAGCTGGAGCCGGAACCTGTCGAACCGGACACGAAGCTGGAGGATCTGCAGAAGCACTATATGCTGCGCAGCTCGGTTTACACCCCGATCTCCACCTCCTCGGAGAACGACCGGAACAACAATATCCGGCGGGCGCTGGAAATGGTGAACGGATACATTCTGAACCCCGGCAGCCAGTTCAGCTTCAACGGTGTGGTGGGGGAGCGGACGGAGGCCAACGGGTTCTTTCCGGCCATTGAATACGCCTACGGGGAGCACGTGATGGGCATCGGCGGCGGGGTATGCCAGGCGAGCACGACGGTTTACCAGGCCGCGGTCTGCGCCGGGCTGTCGATCGTGAAGCGGGAACCCCATTCGGACGCCGTCAACTATACCGAATACGGCAAGGACGCGACGGTGTACTGGTTCGGGAAGCGCAAGATCGACCTGGTTTTCAAGAACAATACGGAGAGCCCGATCTATATGGTGGCGGCCGTGCAGAAGGATCCCAGCAACAGACGGCGCCTGATTGCCAAGGTGATGATCTACGGCGATGACATGGGGGACGTCCGGTATGAGATGGACTGCAAAACCGTGCAGGAGCTGGATCCGCCGGAGAAGCCGAAGTATATCAAGGACAAGGAAGGCACGTACGTGAAGTACACCGACCAGGAAAAGAGCGTCAGCAAAGCCAAGCCCGGATACGTGGTGGAGAGCTACCGCGTGAAATACGAGGGAAACGTCGAGACGGAGCGGGTGCTGCTGTACGTGGATACCTATGAGCCCAAGGCGGAAAGAATTTATGTAGGTGTGACCAGACGAGGAGAATAAAAGAAGCCCCTGCCGAACGGCAGGGGCAATTTGATGGAATTCAGTCAGGAAATCAGGCCTTTCCGTCGCAACCCAGAACGTCCTTGATCTTGTGGGCGACCATGGCCTTCACAGCGGCACGGGCGGGCTTCAGATACTGACGGGGATCGAAATGATCCGGATGCTCGGCGAAATACTGCCGGATGGAGGCGGTCATAGCCAGACGGATGTCAGAGTCGATATTGATCTTGCAGACTGCCATGGAGGCCGCCTTGCGGAGCTGCTCCTCCGGAATGCCGATGGCGCCGGGCATATTGCCGCCGTACTTGTTGATCAGTTCCACAAACTCCTGCGGCACGGAAGAAGAGCCGTGCAGCACGATCGGGAAGCCGGGCAGCTGCCTGGAGCACTCTTCCAGCACGTCGAACCGGAGCTGGGGCTTGGTGCCGGGCTTGAACTTGTACGCGCCGTGGCTGGTGCCGATGGCGATGGCCAGGGAGTCGCACCCGGTGCGGGTGGCGAAATCCACGACTTCTTCCGGATGGGTGTACATGGCCTTATCGGCGTCAACGGACACTTCGTCTTCCACGCCGGCCAGGGTGCCCAGTTCCGCTTCGACCACGACGCCGTGATCATGGGCATACTCCACGACCTTCTTGGTCAGGGCGATGTTCTCTTCATAGGGCTTGGAGGAAGCATCAATCATGACAGAGGTGAAGCCGCCGTCGATGCAGTCCTTGCAGAGCTCGAAGGTATCGCCGTGATCCAGGTGCAGCGCGATGGGCAGATCCGGATAATTCTCGGACGCAGCCTTGACCAGATGGACCAGGTAATTATGATTCGCATAGGCGCGGGCGCCCTTGGACACCTGCAGGATGACGGGCGCATGCAGCTCGCCGGCCGCCTCGGTGATCCCCTGGACGATTTCCATATTGTTCACATTGAACGCGCCAACGGCATACCCGCCGGCATAGGCTTTTTTAAACATTTCAGTCGTAGTAACAATGGGCATGGGAAACTCCTCCTTTCAAAGATGCCTCATTATAACACAGTTTCCTCCGGATGAAAAGCGGGTGCGTCAGGAAAATCACGAGACAAAACGCCCATCCTGTGATATACTTCCCTGAGAACAATTTTTCAGGAGGCCGGCGGAATGATGTTTGATTTTGAGGAGGGGTTTGCGCTTTTTGACATGACCCCGGTGGATAATCAGTTCATCCAGGAATACCTGCCGGCCGCCAAGGGAGACGATGTGCGGGTCTACCTGTACGGGCTGATGCGCTGCTATCATCCGGAGACCGGGATGAGCCTGAAGCAGATGAGCCATGACCTGAACATGGAAGAGGAAGCGGTGCAGAAGGCCTACCGCTACTGGGAGCGGAGAGGTCTCGTGCAACGGGTCAGCGACGATCCGGTGAGCTACCGCTACGTCAGCGTTCGGCGGAAAAACATGGCCGGGGGAGACGCGGCCGCGGATCCGGAATATGAAGCCTTCGCGGACAGCCTGTACGAGGTGTTCGATCACGGACGCCGCCTCCACGGCAGCGAGATCCGGACCTGCTATGAGTGGGTCGAGGATCTGGGCCTGCCGGCGGAGGTCGTGATCATGCTGCTGAAGCACATGGAGAAAAAGAAAGGAAAAAACTTTACGATTCAGAGCGCTGAGCCGATGGCGGTCCGGATGGCGGAGGAGGACGTCCGGAATGTGGAAACGGCGGAGGTTTTCCTGAGCCGGGATCAGGAAATCTATCAGGGGACGAAAAACGTGCTGAAACGGCTGGGCAAGCGAAACCTGCCCTCCGAGGATCAGCAGAATCTGTACCGGAAATGGATCCGGGAATGGCAGTTCACCCCGGAGGCCATCCTCAAGGCCTGCGAACAGACCGCCGGAGGCGATCCCTCCATGGGATATCTGGACGCGATTCTGCGGAACATGCGGGAGAACGTCCGGGCCGGAGCGCCCATTGACGTGACCGGCGTGCAGGAGGCGCGGGAGGAAGGCGACAGACTGAAGAAAATCCTGAAGGCGGCCGGCGCGGGTGCTCCGGACGAGGAAAAGCGGGGATGGTACCGGAGGCTGCTGGGCGAGTTTGACGACGAGATGATCCTGATGGCGGCCCGGGAATGCAAAGGGCGGCCAACGGAGGACATCGAGGGGATGCTGCGTTCGTGGCGGCAGAAGGGCATTCTGACCCCGGCGGACGCCCGCGCCTACATCCGGGAATTCCGGGACCAGAGCGACCTGATGCGGAAGCTGCGGGAGAGCTGGGGGCTGAAAAACAGCCTGGGCGGCACGGACCGGGCCACGATCGCAAAATGGGAAAAGGAGATGGGCTTCCCGCCGGAGATTATTCTGTACGCCGCGGAAAGCGCCGCGGGCGCTGAAAAGCCCATGGCCTACCTGAACAGAATCCTGAAGGAATACGCCGAGAAGGGCATCCGGACAAAGGCGCAGATCGACGCGGACCGGCAGAGCCACCAGGAGCGGACGGGCGGAAAGAATAACCCCGGGACGGCAAAAACCGTACCTGCCCAGCAATACGCGCAGCGGGACTACAGCGGACAGGGGCAGAACCCCGACGATGTGCTGGACCGGCTGGAGGAGATGATGAAGCATGCGTGAAGACCTGCTGAAGGCCGTGGAGAACGAACTGCAGGAGGTTCAGCGGCGAAACGAGGAAATATCCCTGAGGCGGCGGGCTGAGGTCAGCGAACGGTATCCGGAGATCCGGACGCTGCTGGCGGAACGGGAGAGCCTGATCCACGGCACAATCCGCGGTATCCTGCAGGGAAAAGCGACGCCGGAGCAGCTGCCGGAGAAGATCGAAGACATCTCCGCCGGCATCCGGGAGGCGCTGCAGCGGCACGGCCTGCCGGCGGACTATCTGGCGCCTGTCTATGACTGCCCTGAGTGCCAGGATACGGGATATGTGGGTCAGATTGTCCGGGAGAGATGCGGATGCGTAAAGCGGAGATACCAGGCCCGGCTCCGCACGGCAATCGGCCTGCCGGAAAACGGGCGGGAAACCTTCGAAGCCTATGATGAAACGCTGTTTTCCGAGGAGCCGCTGCCCGGATCCAGGCTGACCGAGCGGCAGGCCATGGAGCGGGTCCGGAATTACTGCGAAAAATGGGCGGAAAACTATCCGGCGCAGCAGCCGAGGGATCTGGTGCTGAGCGGGAAGTCCGGGCTCGGAAAAACCTTCCTGCTGCACGCGATGGCGGCCCGGCTGATCATGAAGGATGTACAGGTGCTGGTGATTTCAGCGTACAGCTTTCTGGAGACAGCGCGGAGATCCTGGTTCGAGCAGGACGGGGGCCTGGAGGACCTGATCGACGCGGAGGTGCTGATGCTGGACGATCTCGGCAGCGAGCCTCTGATGCAGAACATCACGATCGAGCAGCTGTTTAATCTGGTGAATGAGCGGCAGCGGCGGAACCGGGCCACGGTTTTCAGCACCAACCTGACGGAGGAGGATATCCGGAACCGGTATACGGAACGGATTGCCTCCCGGCTGACGGACGGGCAGAACTGCCTTTTCCTTCCCCTGCGGGGACGGGATATCCGGAACGGGAGGAAATGAAAGCATGAATATTCAGATTTACAGCGGGAAGAAGAATTTCGACACCCAGAAGGCGGAGCGGTATTTTAAGGAACGGCGGATCCCCGTCCAGATGATGGATCTGAAAAAACACCCGCTCGGAGAGCGGGAGATCCGGCTGATGCTGCAGAACGTGGGAATGGAAAAGCTGATCGACCGGGAGGATCCGAAGGTAAAGGAGCATCCGGCCTGCTACTATGACCGGGAGAGCCTGCTGATCCCGGCGATCCAGGAAGCCCCCTGGCTGCTGAAAACACCGATCGTCCGGAACGGAAACCGGATGACCGTGGGATATCAGCCGGAAATCTGGGCGCAGTGGACCTGAAAGGGAGAAGAAGAATGAGCAGGAAGATCATCGCCTTCATGATCCTGTCGGCGGCGCTCTGCGTCCTGGCCCTGCACGCCGGCGCGGAGAGCGTACTGAATCAGATGACGGGAGACGCTGTGATGACTGCGGACGGAGTACCGTCCGCAGAGACGGAACCGGATTCCGGAAATGCTTCCGCTACCGCAGACGGAGAAAAGGATAAACAGATCATCTGTATGATGCCGTTGGAGCGCCCATATTACCGGAAAGTGGCGAAGGAAGGGCCGTGCTCTCAGAGACAGATGCAGTTTCCGAAGGAGTCCCTGGAAGAAGGGGCGGTTCTCCGGATGCTGCCGCTGTTTACGGCAGCACCCGGGGAACCGGAAGCAACCGCATCCCCTTTGCCGGAGCAGCTTTCCGAAACACCGGTTTTCGCGGCTTCTGAAACTCCAGTCTCCACGGTCTCCGAAACACCGATCCCTGCGGCTGCTGAGGCACCGGATTCAAAGGGCATGTGGATCAGCGGCCCGGAGAAGATGCGGGCCGGGACCAAGAAATATTATAAGGCTGTGTTCGACGAAGAGAAGCCCAGGAAATACAAGGTCAGCTGGTCCCTGGACTGCGATCCCGACACAGCCAGGGTATACCGGAACGGACAGGTCTGGGTGCGGCCGAAGGCTTCCGCCGGGACGGTGCTGACGCTGAAATGCCGCGTGGAAGGAAAGGACAGGCAGGGCCAGCTCTGGACAGCGGAGACGACGATGGAAATCACGGTCAAAGAATGATTATCTGAATTTCAGATACAGCCCGGCGGCGACGGCGCTGACCAGCGTCAGAACGACCAGCAACAGGATATTTTTCTTATCCAGCCGCAGATCATCCACCCTGGAACGGATAAAGCCCAGACGGCTCAGCGGAGGCACGGCATACCGCAGGAAGAGAATCAGGAGTACGGACTCAAAGGGAAAGAGCACCAGATTCTTCACAATGCGGGGCAGATCAAACCAGGCGTAGCTCTTTCCGAGCACCATCTGGTAATAGAGCACCATGATCGGGGTCTGCAGCACGATGTTGACCAGGAAATTCACGCTGAAACGGGAAAGAATGACCCGGACCGGGGTGATCTTCGCCCGATAGAGGAACAGGGCAAAGATCAGGCCGCCGGCCATCTCCGTGAGGAGGAAGCCCGGGAAATAAGGCCCGGAAGGGAAGAGCAGGTAGCCCAGGGTGTCCGATACGGCGCCGGCCAGCAGGGCTACCACCGGACCATATACCATGGAACCCAGGGCATTGACAAAGAACTGGATATTGATGTTCAGAGACGGTGCGACGGGGATCTTCACGGACTTGAGGATCAGCCGGAGCGCGATCATCAGCGCCGTGAAGATCAGGATCCGGACATCCCGGAATTCCCCAGCGGAATCGCGCCAGTATGCTTTGGAAAAAGGATGAGAATACAGGGTGGAAGACGGTTTCACAGACATCAAAAAAACCTCCTTTCAGAGCAAACACTTGCTGCATAAGGAGGTTCCAAAATTCCTCTTTATGGAAATCAGCGGGTGCGGGCCCGCAACCGCGGCGGCTGCCTTCGTTCCCCGTTCAACTCCCCGTTCCGGAGACACTTGACGCAGCGGGCCCTACTCTGACGGGCCCATTATAGAACAGCAAGGCCCAAAATGCAACCGGAGCGGGCGGAGAAAGGGACTGGTCAAAAGAGCGGGTATTCTGGTATAATCATCTCAGTCAGGCATATCAACAGGGGAGGAAAAGTGATGCTGGAGATTTTTGAGGATGCTTTTGAAATCGTGGTTCGATACGCGATCCTGATCCTGGAAGGTATTGGTGCGATCGTGATCCTGGTGAACACCATGCGATCCGTCGGTCAGCGGCTGAAAAAAGACAAGATCCAGAGCCGGGGTACCCTGACGGAAGGGATTTCCTCCGGACTCGGATTCCTGCTGAGCAGCGAGGTGCTGAAAACCATTGTGGCACCGGACTGGAAGGAGATCGGGATGACCTGCGCCGTGCTGGCCATGCGGGCCGCCATGACCGTGCTGATCAAATGGGAGGAACGGCAGGAACCGAACCAAATGGAAAAGGCGGAACCGGCAGGGGAACCCACCGGGGAGAAATAAGCCGGGATGACGGAACGAGAAGGAAACTTTCCCGGCGACGGGGAAGGAGGGAAAGCATGCGGATTTCAGAGCTGCTGAAGCAGGAAAAGGCCACCTTTTCCATGGAGGTGTTTCCGCCCAAGACATCGGAGAAATTTACCGAAACGGCGGAAAACGCCCGGAAGATCGCCGCGCTGAGGCCTGATTTCATGAGCGTCACCTATGGCGCGGGGGGCGGAACCGGCGCGTTTACGACGGAGATTGCCGCGGGGATTCAAAGGGAGTTCGGCGTGCCGACCCTGGCCCACCTGACCTGCGTTTCCTCCGGAAGGGAACACGTGCGGGAGATGCTCCGGCTGTATCGGGAAAACGGGATCGAGAACATTCTGGCCCTGCGAGGCGACATTCCGGCGGAGGGACCGGTGTCCACCGACTACCGGTATGCCGCGGAGCTGATCCGGGAAATCCGGGAGCTGGGAGACTTCTGCGTCGGCGGGGCGTGCTATCCGGAAGGGCATATCGAGGCGCCCAGCCGGAAAGAGGATCTGAAGCATCTGAAGGAGAAGGTGGACGCAGGGCTGGATTTTATCACCACCCAGATGTTCTTCAACAACGATGTTTTCTATAATTTCCTCTACCGGGCCCGGGAGGCGGGCATTGCCGTGCCGGTGATTGCGGGAATCATGCCGATTACCAGCCCGAGACAGCTGAAACGCAGCGCCGCGCTGTCCGGAACGGACGTACCCCAGCGGTTCCGGGCCATTGTGGATTTCTTCGGAAACAGCCCGGAAGCCATGAAGCAGGCCGGAATTGTCTATGCGGCGGAGCAGATCATCGATCTGCTGGCCAACGGGATCCGGCACATCCATATCTACACGATGAACAAGCCGGACGTGGCGGAAGGAATCCTGCGGATCTGCCCAAGAGGATAGGAAAAAGCCGGAGCGCGCTCCGGCTTTCCGCAGTCAGAAGACTTAATCCATGCCATCGATGATCCTGACGATCTCCTCCCAGTTGTCCACACGGATCATGCCGTGGGCTTCGGCGTCATAATTCCGGTTATGCGGCGCGGTAAACATGATCTTTTTATATACGCCGCCCTCCAGATTATGGATGCCGTCGTCAATCAGAACATCGCCGCGGATCATCTGCTTCCGGCTGGTAATAATGACCTGGCTCCAGGACAGGAAGGGAAAATACCGGAAGAGCAGGCCGTGCATCTTTTCTTCCACGTGCTCAATTTCCGTGGCCGTGACGATGAATACTTCGTGGCCTTCGTCCATAAAGTGCTTCAGGGCTTCCGCCGCCCCGGGCATGGGCTCAATCGACTTCCAGAACCCGGGCTCGTAGGTGACCCCGTAAATCTGCTCCCGGGTGAGGCCGGGATACGGCGCGGACACGTTCCAGTCCGTGATTTCCTCCAGGGCGACCTGGCGGCCGAACTTTTCGTTGGCCCGGCTGACCCAGGCTTTCAGCAACTGCTCAATGGTATCATCCATATCCACAAGAATCGTCATGATGCAAACACTCCGGTTTCCAAAGTGCCCGGCAGGGGGCAGGGCTATGATATCATGGAAACGCCGCGGAAACAAGGAAAAAGTGCCCCGGAAAACCCGCATTTCCGCCTTCAGGCAAGGGTTGAAAAACACCCGGAAATATCGTACAATAAACCCAGTGGAGCATTGCTCCGGACGATCAGCATAAGGAGAGTGAAAGAGATGAATTTTATAAGCTGGCTGCTGAGTATTATTCTGGCTTTTACCCTGGGCGCACAGAGCGGAACGAAGACCACGGAGACGGATGATGAACTGCGCAACAAGGTGCAGGAGCATCTGGACGTCATCGTGGATGAAAGCGCCGCCATCGTGGACGAGGTTACCGAATCCATCCGGAAGGATGAAAAGGTGCAGGACGCGGAACAGTTTGTGAAGGATGTTCAGGAAGTGGCCCAGGAAACCCTGGACGACCTGAACCAGGTGGCGGAGGACGCCAAAGAGCGGATCGAAGACAGGTTCGGCACGGCGGAGGAGACTTCTGAAACAGGGGAGATCACTGAAGCGGAAGAGGCTCCCGCGCCCGTTCCGGCTGAACCTGCGGACGCGCCGGTGGCCGGGGAACCCATTAACGGTTAAGGATCCCGGGGGAGTTTTCGACCGAAACCGGCGCAGGACCGCCTTTTCGTTCTGCGCTTCCGGCTCCCCACGGACAAGTTGGAGAAAGAATGCTTACAATTCAGAATCTGCGGAAGGAATATCGGACAGGAACCCTGGTCCAGAAAGCGCTGGACGGGGTTTCTGTGTCTTTCCGGGAAAATGAGTTTGTGGCGATTCTCGGCCCGAGCGGTTCCGGAAAAACAACCCTGCTGAACATGATCGGCGGGCTGGACCGGTATGACAGCGGAGACCTGCTGATCCACGGGGTTTCGACGAAGCAGTATCACGACCGGGACTGGGATACCTACCGGAACCATACCATCGGGTTCATTTTTCAGAGCTACAACCTGATCCCGCATCAGACCCTGCTGGCCAACGTGGAGCTGGCGCTGACGCTGACCGGCGTTTCCAGCGCGGAACGGCGGCAGCGGGCCATGGAAGCCCTGGCGCGGGTCGGCCTGGCGGATCAGGCCCAGAAGAAGCCGGCTCAGCTGTCCGGCGGACAGATGCAGCGGGTAGCTATCGCCCGGGCGCTGGTGAACCGGCCGGCCATCCTGCTGGCGGACGAACCTACAGGGGCGCTGGACACGGACACCGGGAAGCAGGTCATGGACCTGCTGAAGGAAGTGGCGAAGGACCACCTGGTCATCATGGTGACCCACAACCCGAAGCTGGCGAAGAAATACGCCACCCGCATCGTGCGGCTGAAGGACGGGCAGATTACAAAGGACTCCGATCCCTTTGAGGAGAATGAGACGGAAGGCACCCTGGCGCATCTCCGGAAGCCCTCCATGAGCCGGCGGACCGCCTTCAGTCTTTCGCTGGCTAATCTGTGGAGCAAGAAGGCGAGGACCATCCTGGTTGCCTTCGCCGCATCCATCGGGATCGTGGGGATCGCGCTGATCCTGAGCCTGAGCAACGGGGCCAACGCCTACATCCACCGGATGGAGCAGGAAAGCCTGAGCCAGTATCCGCTGCAGATTATGAATTCCACCTTTTCCATGGCAGATTCAATTGCAGCTTTTGCCCAGATGCGGCAGGAAGCCGTGAATTCGACTGCCGGTGCGGACGGGATGATCCAGGAGACCCAGATGATGGGCGGATTCATGGCTTCCACGGCCACGAACGACCTGGCCTCCCTGAAAAGGTGGCTGGACAGCGGGTACAGCGGGATCGAGAGCTATACCCGGGGTGTGACCTATACCTACGGGATCACGCCGCAGATCTATCTGCTGAAGGAGGACGGATACCGGCAGGTGAATCCGGATCAGACGTTGTCCACCTTCGGCGTGACAATGGATGACAGCCTGACGGGGATCATGAGCAGCTACGGGGCCAACGAGATTTTCCGGGCGCTGCCGGAGCATGAAGCGCTTTACCTCGACGAATATGAGCTGATGGCCGGTCACTGGCCGGAGCAGGATACGGACTGCGTCGTGGTGCTGGGCGGCAGCGGGAAAATCCCGGACATCATGCTCTACACCATGGGACTGCGGGACGGTGATCAGCTGGATGAGATGATCGAGGGCGTCGTGGCGGGCGCGAAGGTGGACACCCGCCTGACGGAGAGCCGGGTATACGCCCCGGCGGACTTTCTGGGCCTTACATTTACGCTGTTGCCCGCCAGCGAACGCTTTGTCCCGGACGAACGGCTGGGAATCTGGACGGACCGCGGGGAGAACCCGGCGGCGATGACGGAGCTGCTGCGGACCCGGGGGCAGGAGATGCGGATCACCGGTGTCGTGAAGCCCAGAGAAGGCGCCGCCTTCGGAATTCTGGAGATGGGCATCGAGTATCCGGCGAGGCTGGTAACCCGGCTGATGAATGAAGCGGCGGGAAGCGCTGTTGTCCGGGCCCAGCAGGCGGAACCCGGAAAAGATCTGCTGACCGGCACGGCTTTCGGAGAGACACCGGACCCCTCCTTCTCCTTTCTGAAGGATCTGATCACGATTCACCCGGAGAAGCTGGGGGATGCGATTTCCTTCCGATGGGAGGATATCGACCGACTGGAGACGGATGAAACCCGGATGACGATGAAGCGCCTGGTGGCCATTTTCCGGGAGCTTCGCCGGACCGGAGAGTCCCCGACCCTGAATGGGATGATCGAAGCAGGAATTCCGCTGCTGATGGAACTGATCGACGTGGACGACGAGAAGATCGGCCAGGCCATCTCCCTGGAGATGGAGGAGGAACGGCTGCAGGAGCTGTTTGTCTCCCGGGCGGCGGCGAAAAGCGCGACGCTGAACGGGAACCTGCTGAAATTCGGATATGCCGATCCGGCCCAGCCCATCATGGTCACCTTCTATCCAAACGATTACGCGAGCAAGGAAGATGTCATCCGGGTTCTGGACGCATACAACGACGTGATGAAGGAAGAGGGTTATCCGGAAAAGGTCATCAGCTATACGGATTACGTCGGTGCCCTGATGAGCAGCGTGACAACGATCATCGACGTGATTACCTACGTGCTCATCGCGTTCGTGGCGGTTTCGCTGGTGGTGAGCTCGATCATGATCGGGATTATCACCTATATCAGCGTGCTGGAGCGGCGGAAGGAAATCGGCATCCTGCGGGCCATGGGGGCTTCGCGGCGGAACGTGAGCCAGGTTTTCAATGCGGAAACCTTCATTATCGGACTGCTGGCCGGCGGCTTCGGAATCGGACTGACTCTGCTGCTGCAGATTCCGATCAACCATGTGATCCGGACCCTCACGAAACAGGAGGGCGTACGGGCCTTTCTGCCTCCGGGAGCCGGCGGGATCCTGATCCTGCTGTGCATTCTGCTGACCCTGACCGGCGGATTTATCCCCGCCCGGAAGGCGGCCAGACAGGACCCGGTGGAAGCACTGAGAAGCGAATAAAGGAGGGAAACAGACATGTTGCCAGTTCAGCCAGTTATTCCGAGAAACGATATGATCCGGTGCGTATTGTGCGCGCATCCGCCCTGTGACAGCGTATGCGAGAAAATGAAACCCGCGGAGCTGCTGAGATCCGTCTGGTTCCGGAACGAGCAGGGAGCGGCCGGGCGGCTGCCGGCAGAAAATCCCTGCCTGATCTGCCCCGCCCCCTGTGAACGGGCATGCGTACGGGCCGGGGAGGTGCCGATCCGGGATCTGATGAACCAGCTGTATTATCAGGTCAAACCGGAATGTGAAACTGCGATGCCGGAGGATGACAGCCGCCTGCAGAGCGAGATTTGCGGGATTCCGCTGGAGAACCCCTTCCTGCTGAGCTCTTCCGTGGTGGCCAGCAGCTACGACATGTGCGCGCGGGCTTTTGAGGCCGGATGGGCAGGCGCATGCTTCAAAACCATCTGCACCCTGGATATTCACGAGGCGTCTCCGCGGTTTTCCGCCGTCAGCGGCAACGACGGAAGCATCATCGGCTTCAAGAACATTGAGCAGCTGAGCGATCACAGCGTGACGGAAAACATGGAGATTTTCCGCCGGCTGAAGAAGAAATATCCTCAGAAATTTATTCTGGCCTCCATCATGGGGCAGAACGAAGCGGAATGGGGCGAGCTGGCCCGGCTGTGCGAGAAAAACGGAGCGGACGCGGTGGAGCTGAACTTTTCCTGCCCGAACATGATGGAGGATGGGCTGGGAAGCGATATCGGCCAGGTGCCGGAGCTGGTGGAACGGTTTACACGGGCGGCGAAAAGCGCCTGCCGTATCCCGGTGCTGGCGAAGCTGACGCCCAACGTGGCGAGCATGAGCCCGGCCGCGGAAGCCGCGCTGCGGGGCGGAGCGGACGGCATCGCCGCGATCAACACCATCAAGTCCGTGATTGGAATCAACCCCCATACCTACATTTCAGCGCCTGCGGTCCGGGGCCGGAGCGCCGTGGGCGGATACAGCGGAAACGCGGTGAAGCCGATCGCGCTGCGTTTTATCGCCGAGATGGCGAAGAACCCGAAGCTGAAGGGAATGCACCTGAGCGCCATGGGCGGCGTGGAAACCTGGATGGACGCGCTGGAATTTCTGCTGGTGGGCGGCGGGAGTATCCAGGTGACGACCGCGGTAATGCAGTACGGATACCGGATCATCGACGACCTGAAGGCCGGACTGAACCTGTATCTCGCAGAGAAGGACTTCAGGAGCGTGAAGGAAGTCATCGGGCTGGGGCTGGATGCCCTGAGCGAAACAACGGACGTGCTGGAACGGGACACGGTGGTATTCCCGGGCTTTATCCGGGAAAGATGCATCGGGTGCGGCCGGTGCGAAATTTCCTGCGCGGACGGCGGGCATCAGGCGATCCGGCTGGATGAGAAGCGGAAGCCGGTTCTGAACGGGAAACGGTGCGTCGGGTGCCACCTGTGCGTGCTGGTTTGCCCGCAGCGGGCAATCGTTCCGGGGACGAAGCGAATCAGCCGGACCAGGGAATCGAACGAATGAATGAAAACAGCTCCGTTCTGAGAACTCCATCAGGAGAGGCTGGTTTCCGGAAAGAGAAAGTGAGCATATGACAGGACAGGGATTTCTTCAGATGCTGGCGCAGATTTTTCTGCGGACGGACTCAATGGGTTACTACCTGATCGCAAGCGTGCTGCTGCTGGCAGGAATGTGGGGGGTTTTTGTCAAATGCGGCCTGAAGGGCTGGCACGCGCTGATTCCCTGTGTATCGGAAGTCAATCTGGGGCTGGCGTCCGGCCGGGAGAAGGAAGGCCGCGTGGCGGCTGCCGCCCGGGCTGTCATCATCGTGATGATTGTGATTGATTTCATCCTGAATGCGGGCGCCAACAGCAACCCGGAGGCTCTGGACCGCTATTTCAATCTGGAGTCGGTCATCCGGCTGCTGGCTGAGATGGTGCTGCTGATTTACACGATCCGGATGTATATCGGCCTGACGGAGGTATTCGGTCAGAAACGGCGCTGGCTGCTGCTCTGGATTCCCTTCGACTTTATTCCCGCATGCATGTGGGGATGGATGAAGAAATACCAGCCGCAGTGGACGGCGGAAGAGCTGAAGACCGAGGCAGCCAATTACTTCAGCGGCGCCCGGGCCGAAGTGCTGGACCAGGGGCTGACAGTGAACCTGGAGGAGCGGACGGCCACGGAATTCTTCATGAAAAAATACCTGCTGCGGGATATTCATATGTATATTCAGCCCGGGCATATGGTGCTGCTGCTGGGCGGGAGCGGCGCCGGCAAGACCACCTATCTGAACGCGGTGAACGGGTACGAAAAGGCGAAGGCTGAGGTGGTGCTGAACGGGAAAAACATGTACAAGAACTATAAGGAAATGCAGTATGACATCGGATTTGTGCCGCAGCTGGATCTGATGCGCGGATCGGACAGCGTCTACCGGACCCTGATGGACGCCGCGAGCCTGCGCCTGCCGAGCGACTTTACCAAAGCACAGCGGGAGGCCCGGGTCGAGGAGGTCATGGAGATTTTCGGCCTGACCCCGGTGAAGGACAACCTGGTCGTGAAGCTCAGCGGGGGCCAGCGGAAACGGCTGTCCATTGCGATGGAGTTTATCCCGAATCCCTCCCTGTTCATTCTGGATGAGCCGGACAGCGGACTGGACGGGGTCATGGCCCGGGAGCTGTTCCAACAGCTGCGCATGATCGCGAATCAGGGAAAGATCATTATCGTGATTACCCATACGCCGGACCGGGTCATCGACCTGTTCGACGACGTGATCGTGCTGGCGAAGGACGCGAACCGGACCGGGCGGCTGGCCTACTTCGGACCGATCGAGGAGGCGCGGACCTTCTTCGGACGGGACAAAATGGAGGAAATTGTCAAGAGCATTAACCGGAAGGAAGAGGGCGGCGACGGGCTGGCGGACGAGTTCATCCTGAAATACGCGGAGGTGCAGCATGGCTGAAGTAAGCGCGCAGAAAACCAGACGCTTCCGGCGAATCCGCCACAGGGGCCGGGGAAGCCAGGTGTTTATCTATCTGGGAAAACAGCTGCGGTTTTTCATCAATGAGAACGACTGGAAGGTCCTGCCCATGGCGGCGGTCATCGCCGCGCTGGTGGGCATGGTGATCCGGAAACGGTTTTTCATCAACATGGAGGGCAGCCTGATCGGCGCTTTCGCACTGACCTGCGTCGCCATCTGGAACGGATGCTTCAACAGCATTCAGAGCGTATGCCGGGAGCGGCCCATCATTAAGCGGGAGCACAGGAGCGGGATGCATATTTCCTCCTATGTCCTGGCGCACATGATCTACCAGCTGATGCTGTGCGTGCTGCAGACAGGGCTGACCATGTATGTGCTGCAGATCCTGGGCGTGAAGTTTCCCGCAAAGGGCTTCATGACTCCGTGGATGATCGTGGACGTTGGGATTACCATGCTGATGATCACCTATGCCAGCGACATGATGAGCCTGTTCCTGTCCAGCATCAGCCATACGACCACCGGCGCCATGACGCTGATGCCCTTTGTGCTGATCTTTCAGCTGGTGTTCTCCGGCGGGGTCATCCCGCTACCAGCATGGAGCCAGGGCCTGAGCGCCTTTACCATCTCCAATTACGGCATCCAGGCCATCGCCTCCCAGAGCGGGTATAACGAGATGCCCATGGTGACCGCCTGGAATACCCTGGAGGGAATGAAGAACCGGGAAGTCGGCGGAACCGTGACGGTGGGGCAGATCATGGACTTCCTCAACAGCGAGGGCGTGACCAAATACCGGGAGAAGGAAGTTCTGCCCGCGATCAACCTGAATGAGCTGGCCATGACCGTGGGAAAGGAAGCCGGCCTCAGCGAAGAGGGACTGAAAATGGTGGAGGAGGGTATGAAAACGCTGGGAACACCGGATGAGACAACGAAACCCCTCCGGCTCGGAGAGCTGATTGATATTCTGAACGGCAGCCCCGCCCTGCAGGCAAGAAAAGACAAATCCTTCACTGTGAAGATGACGATCGGCGAGCTGCTTGATCTGGCCGGGGAGGAGAAGGTCAAGGACATCATTCAGCGGGCCACTGCCGAAGCGAGCTATAAGGAAGAATATGAACGCTCCGGAATCAACATCGCGGGCAACTGGTTCATGCTGGGAATGTTTGCGATGTTCTTTGCGCTGCTGAGCGTGCTGGTACTGGAATTCATCGACAAGGACAAGCGATAAACGCACAAGGACCATATCAAAGATGCTGAAGCAGAAACTGACTGAGAAATTCCACGAGGCATTGCTGGCGGTGCTGCCCATCGTGACGCTGGTGCTGATTCTGGGACTGACGATCGCACCGATCCCCAGCGGGGTGATGCTGAGCTTCCTGCTGGGAGCAGTGATGCTGGTCGGCGGGATGATGTTCTTTTCTGTCGGCGCGGAAGTCGCGATGACGCCCATGGGTGAGCTGACAGGAGCGCGGGTGACGCGGACGCGGAACCTGACGCTGATTCTGATTCTCGGATTTGTGCTGGGGGTCCTGATTACCGTGAGTGAGCCGGATCTGCAGGTGCTGGCCCAGCAGGTGCAGGCGATTCCCAACCTGGCGCTGATCCTGACCGTAGCGCTGGGAGTCGGCGGATTCCTGGTGCTGGGGCTCGTCCGGATCTTCTACCGGATCAACCTCCGGCTGCTTCTGTTCGGATTCTATGTTCTGCTGCTCGGGCTGACCTTTCTGACGCCGGAGAACTTCCGGGCCGTGGCTTTTGACAGCGGCGGCGTCACCACCGGTCCGATGACGGTTCCCTTTATCATGGCCTTCGGACTGGGCATTGCAGCGATCCGCAGTGACAGCAGCGCAGCGGAGGATTCCTTCGGACTGATTGCCCTCTGCTCCATCGGCCCGATTCTGGCCGTCCAGATCCTGAGTCTGATTTTCCGGGCGGAGGGAGCCGACTACACACCGCTGACCGTCGCCAATGTGGCGGACAGCCTGGAGCTGCGGACGCTGTTCGGCGGCGGACTGCCGGCGTACCTGAAGGAGATGGCCATTTCCATCCTGCCGATTACGGTCTTCTTCGCTGTTTTCAATTTTATTCTGCTGAAACTGAATTTCCAGAGCCTTTCCCGGATCGGACTGGGGCTGCTCTATACCTACATCGGGCTGACGGTTTTCATGACCGGGGCGAATTTCGGCTTCATGCCGGCAGGCGCTTATCTGGGTCAGCTGCTGGGAGAACTGCCCTTTCACTGGATCATCATTCCGGTGGGGGCGCTGATGGGCTATCTGGTGGTTATGGCCGAGCCGGCGGTATACGTCCTGATGAAGCAGGTGGAGGAACTGACGGACGGCGCCATCACGGGACGGAGCCTGCAGTTGAGCCTGTGCGTCGGCGTGGGCGTATCCGTCGGGCTAGAACCCCCAAAATCTGTCACCTACACAAT
>JAFRGU010000085.1 GCA_017433675.1 Clostridia bacterium | reverse complement strand
GTGCTGCTATGCTGAACGACTATGCCGAAATGGTTTTAAAACTTGGTACGAAACAGTAATTGCTATATATCCGGCAGGATTTGTTTGCCAACCTCTTTTTCAAATGAGTTGGCCCTGGGTTTTCCGGGCTCCCGATTGACAGGGCTCCGGTTCTTTGATAACATGTCTGTTAATACAATTCGAAGGGAGTTGATCCGGGATGCTGCAGGGGAAGATCAGAGAAGGTTACACATTTGATGATGTGCTGTTGGTTCCGGCCAGGAGCGAAGTACTGCCCCGGGAGGTGGATCTGTCCATCCAGCTGACGAAAAAAATCCGGCTGAACATCCCGCTGATCAGCGCCGCCATGGACACCGTAACGGATTCGCATATGGCCATCGCCATGGCCCGGGAGGGCGGCCTCGGCATCATTCATAAGAATATGACCATCGAGGAGCAGGCCTCCCAGGTCGACAAGGTCAAGCGCAGCGAGCACGGCGTGATTACGGATCCTTTCTTTCTCAGTCCGGATAATCTGATTCAGGATGCGGAAAACCTGATGAGCCGTTATCGCATCAGCGGCGTCCCGATCACCCGGGACGGCAGGCTGGTCGGGATTCTGACCAACCGGGATCTTCGCTTCGAAACGGATTATTCCCGGAAGATCGGCGAAGTGATGACCAGTGAGAATCTGATTACCGCGCCGGAAGGAACAACCCTGGAGGAAGCGAAGAAAATCCTGGCGGAGAACCGGATCGAAAAGCTCCCCATCGTGGATGCGGAAGGAAATCTCCGCGGGCTGATTACCATCAAGGATATTGAAAAAGCGCAGAAGTACCCCTTCAGCGCCAAGGACGAAAACGGTCGTCTGCTCTGCGGCGCGGCCGTCGGCGTCACCCATGATGTCTTTGACCGGATTGATGCCCTGCTCGCGGCAAAAGTGGATGTCATCAATATTGATACAGCCCATGGCCACAGTGTCGGCGTGCTGAAGCAGGTGGAGGCCATCCGGAACAGGTATCCGGATATTACCCTCTTCGCCGGGAATGTGGCCACCGCCGCCGCCACGCGGGATCTGATCACCGCCGGCGTGGATGTCGTGAAAGTGGGCATCGGTCCCGGTTCCATCTGTACCACCCGGGTCGTGGCCGGCATCGGCGTGCCGCAGATCACCGCCATTGCGGACTGCGCGGAGGAAGCCGATAAGCATGGCATCCGCATCATCGCGGACGGCGGCATCAAGTACAGCGGAGACATTACCAAAGCGCTGGCGGCCGGTGGCAGCGCCGTCATGCTGGGCTCTCTCCTGGCGGGTACGGAGGAATCCCCCGGCGCCACGGAGATCTATCAGGGCCGGAGCTATAAGGTCTATCGCGGCATGGGCAGTCTGGGTGCCATGGCCGTCGGCAGCGGCGACCGGTATTTCCAGGAAGGCGCCAAAAAGCTGGTGCCCGAAGGCGTCGAGGGCCGTGTCCCCTACAAGGGGCCGGTGGCGGATACCATTTTCCAGATGGTGGGCGGTCTCCGGGCCGGAATGGGCTACTGCGGAGCGAAGGACATCGACACCCTGCGGGAGAAGGCGGAGTTTATCAAAATCTCCGGCGCCGGCCTGGCGGAAAGCCATCCGCATGATATCAATATTACCAAGGAAGCTCCGAACTACAGCCGGAATAACTGAAACCAGGATAAAAGGAACCGGCCGTCGCCTTGATCAGCGATGGCCGGTTCCCTTTTTTTCAGTCTGCTTTTTTCATCGTCGGGAACAGCAGGACGTCCCGGATCGCGGCGCTGTCTGTCAGCAGCATGCACATCCGGTCGATGCCGTATCCGATTCCGCCCGTGGGAGGCATGCCGATTTCCAGGGCGTTCAGGAAGTCCTCGTCCGTATGGTTGGCTTCCTCGTCCCCCTGGGCGAACTGTTCCTCCTGGGCAGCGAACCGGGCCCGCTGATCGATGGGATCGTTCAGCTCGCTGTAGGCGTTGGCCATTTCCCATCCGTTCATGAAGAATTCGAACCGCTCCACATAATCCGGATCCTCCGGCTTCCGCTTGGTCAGCGGGGAAATCTCCACCGGGTGATCCATCACGAAGGTCGGCTGAATCAGATGCTCTTCCACATAGGTTTCGAAGAAGAGATTCAGAATATCCCCCTTCTTATGCCGCTGCTCAAACTCGATATGATGTTCCCTGGCGGCCGCCCGGGCTTCCTCCAGCGTGTGAATCTGGTCAAAATCCACCCCGGAATACTGCTTCACGGCATCCTTCATGGTGATCCGCCGGAAAGGCTTCCCGAGATCCATCTCGACCCCGTTGTAGACGATCGTAGTGGTTCCCAGCACTTCCTGGGCTACGAACCGGTACATGTTC
>JAFRGU010000084.1 GCA_017433675.1 Clostridia bacterium | reverse complement strand
TTGACACCGATGTACTGAATATCTTTCGAAATCATGATTCCGAATACCCTCCTTTGGTTTGCGCTTCCCCCATTATACCGAAAAACACGGGAAAAGCAAGAAAAGCAGGAAAGAAGCTTTCGGAAAGAGAATTCCTTGGAAAGATTTGGGAAGCGGAGGTCTGAAAAATGCTGGATTATCCTGTGGAAACCCTTCTGAATACGAAGTTTGTCCGGGTTTTTGATCTGCAGTATGCACCGGGCAGGCATTATTATGAGGCAACCCGGCGGGAACGGAAGGATCTCGTCGCCGCCATGGACACGGATGCGTTCCGGGCCATGGTGCCGGATGCGGTCTCCCTCTGTGTTGTCTGGCACGCGGAAGGGCGGGAGGACCGGATCCTGCTGAACCGGGAATTCCGCTATCCGCTGGGGCAGTTTGTGATCAGCGTGCCGGCTGGGCTGATCGATCCGGAGGACCGGGGGCGGAACCGGGAGGACGTTGTCCGTCAGGCCGCGGTCCGGGAGCTTTACGAGGAGACCGGGATTCAGATGACCGGCCGGGATACCTTTAAAATGCTCCATCCGTGCCTGTTCTCCTCCCCCGGCCTTACGGACGAGTCCAATGCCATGGTGCGGGTGGACCTCTTCGGCCATGATGAAAAGGAGCTGACCCAGAGCCATGCCGAAGGCTCGGAAAAATTTGAAGGCTTTCTGATGGTTTCCCGGGAAGAAGCCCGCCGGATGCTGGCTTCCGAGCCCGTTTCCGTTTATACCTGGATCGGTCTTGCGGCCTTCCTGATGGAGGAATGAGCCTGCTTCACCCATGAAAAACCGGCGGCTGAATCAGCCGCCGGTTTTTCATGAGTGGTTATTCGTTTTCCAGGATCATCCGCAGTACCCGGAACGCCGCTTTCGCGCTTCGTCCCACATTGGTCGCGAAATCGCCGCTCCCGCCCTCGAAGGTATCGCTGATGCACTTGATGGACAGGCACTTCACCCTGTTCAGACTGCACACCCGGGCAATGGCCGCCAGCTCCATCTCGCAGATATCGCATCCCAGTTCCCGCAGGCGGATCTTTTCTGCCCGGTCCGCTATGAATTTGTCCCCGCTGGCAACGCTGGCCGTCCGCAGCGAAGGCTCCGCGGCCTGCGCCCGGACAATCAGCTCCGCATCCAGGGGAATGAAGGCATCCGGGAATCCTTCATACTGGTTCGGCATCACGTCATCCACTGCCGAGCAGTCAAAATCATAGTGGCGAACCTTTTCCGCCACAAACAGATCCTCCACCTGCAGCGCCGGATCCAGCGCGCCGGTCACGCCGAAATTCAGGATCGTTTCACAACCGTATCCCGTAATCAGCAGCTGCGTTCCCGAAGCGGCGTCGATCTCCCCCGCTCCGCTGCACAGGGCATAAACCTCGTTGTTCCCGACCGTCGTCCGATAGACGGTGCGGCCGTTCTTCCGTTCCTCGGTAATGTCTCCCCCGTTTTCGAGGAAGGCCTTCAGTTCTCTCTCGATGGCGATCAGCAGTCCGTACCGCATGCTTCCGCTCAGTTCTCCTTCAGCATTTTTTCGAGGCTTACGATCTTGACGCACAGGCAGAACAGCCGGCTCGCCGCCTCCAGATCATGCAGTGAAGGGAAGGTCGGTGCGATGCGGATGCTCGTGTCCTGGGGATCCCGGCCATATGGCCAGGTAGCTCCGGCCGGGGTCATGGTGACGCCGGCTTTCTTGCACCGGGCAACAATCTCCTTCGCGCATCCGGGCAGGCTTTCGAATCCGATAAAATATCCGCCCAGCGGTGTGCTCCAGCTGCCGATGCCCTTGTCGCCCAGCTCCTGCTCCATGGTGTTCTCCACCAGCTCGAATTTCGGCCGCAGGATATCGGCATGCTTCCGCATATGCTCCACCATCCCGTGGATGTCCCCGAAAAAGCGGACGTGACGCAGCTGGTTCACTTTGTCATGCCCGATGGTCTGGTGCTTCAGCTGTTTCTTGATATCCTCCATATTGTTGGGGGAAGTCGCCAGCGCGGCAATGCCGCTGCCCGGGAAGGTAATCTTTGACGTGGATGCAAATTTGTAGACCAGATCGGGGTTCCCCGCCCGCTTGCATTCGGCAAGAATCTCAATCAGGTAATCCTGCCGGTCGTCATACAGGTGATGCATCCCGTAGGCATTGTCCCAGAAGATGCGGAAGTCCTTCGCTGCCGGCTTTAGCCGCGCGAACCGGCGCACCGTCTCGTCGCTGTAGGAGATGCCGCTGGGATTTGAATATTTCGGCACGCACCAGATGCCCTTGATGGCCTCGTCTTCCGCCACCATCTTCTCGACAATGGCCATCTCCGGTCCGTGATTGTTCATGGGCACGGGAATCATCTCGATCCCGAAGTATTCCGTAATGGCGAAATGCCGGTCGTATCCCGGTACAGGGCAGAGGAATTTCACCTTCTCCAGCTTGCACCAGGGGGTGTTGCCCAGAATCCCGTGGGTATAGGCCCGGCTCACCGCGTCGTACATCACGTTCAGCGAGCTGTTGCCGTAGATGATGATGTCGTTCGGATTGTTCTCCATCATGTCGCCGAGCAGCACCCGCGCTTCCTCGATGCCCGTCAGCTGGCCGTAATTCCGGCAGTCCGTCCCGTCCTCACAGGTTAAGTCGGATCCGGAACTCAGCACGTCCATCATGCCCATGCTCAGATCCAGCTGCTCCTGGCAGGGTTTTCCCCGGCTCATGTTCAGGTGCAGATCCAGCGCCTGCATCTTCCGGTATTCCTTCTTCAGCGTCTCCAGCTCCTGCTGGCGCTCCTCCCGGCTCATTTCGTCGTATCGCATTTTTCTCCCTCCGGTCTGTCTGCTTGCTCCCTCGGACGGCGGCGGAACCCCGGTTTTTCCCCTTTTACTTGCTCTTATGGAACAGCAGGTGCTCGTACCGGTCCACGTCGTACCGGCGCACCATGATTTCCAGCTCCTCGTCGCCCATCACCGTGTTCCGGCCCTCGGCGTACATGGCGTCCACCTGCTGCCGCATGGAAACGATCAGCGGATCGGTTTTTTCCACCATGTTGTCCCCGGTCAGGCGGAAATAGCTGTTCAGCCAGTGGGCAATGGAGGCCGTGCCGCCCCGGCTGTCCACTGCGACGACAGCCGGCCGGTTCAGGATCTTCGCCGTATCGAAGACGTTGTAGATCTCTTCATCCTTGAGCATGCCGTCGGCGTGTATGCCGGCCCGGGTCACGTTGAAATGCCGTCCGACCAGCGGCTGCCGCGGACTGATCTCAATGCCGATCTCCCGCTCCATGTAGTCCGCGATCTCGGTGACTGCGGTCATGTCCATGCCGCCGTCGTCCCCGCGCAGCGCCTGGTATTCGACCGCCATGGCTTCCATCGGACAGTTCCCTGTCCGCTCGCCGATCCCCAGCAGCGTGCAGTTGACGCTGGAGCAGCCATACAGCCAGGCTGTCGAGGCGTTCGAAACCACCTTGTAGAAATCGTTGTGCCCATGCCACTCCAGCTGTGCGGAGGGCACCATGGCGTAATGGTTCAGGCCATATACAATGCCGGGAACGCTCCGGGGAAGGGCCGCGCCGGGGAAGCTGACGCCATAGCCCATGGTGTCGCAGGCCCGGATCTTGATCGGGATCCCGCTCTCCCGGCTCAGGTTCATCAGCTGCTCCGCAAAGGGCAGCACGAAGCCGTAGAAGTCCGCCCGGGTAATATCCTCAAAGTGGCACCGGGGCCGGATTCCCCGCTCCAGGGCTTTCTTCACGATCCCCAGGTATTTTTCCATCGCCTGCCCGCGGGTCAGATGCATCTTCTTGAAAATGTGGTAGTCGCTGCAGGACACCAGAATGCCCGTTTCCTGCACGCCCGCCTGTTTTACCAGCTCGAAATCCTGCTCGTTCGCCCGGATCCATGTCGTGATTTCCGGAAATTTCAGCCCCGCGTCCTGGCACAGATGCAGTGCTTCCTGGTCATTCTTCGTATACAGGAAGAACTCGCTCTGGCGGATCAGCCCGTTGGGGCCGCCCAGCCGGCTCATCAGCTTGAAGAGATGCAGGATCTGCATCGGTGTAAAGGGGCTCACCGACTGCTGTCCGTCCCGGAAGGTGGTGTCCGTCATCCAGATCTCATCCGGCACGCTCATGGGCACATGCCGCATGTTGAAGGAAATTTTCGGAATATGCTCATAATCAAAAATCTCCCGGTACAGGTTTGGTTCCTCCACGTCCTGCAGGGAATACTGATATTTATTTTGCATCAGCAGGTTATTCTTTTTATCGAAAGCGATCATTTCCCGGTTCCTCCTTCATGCCCCGCGGAACATATGTTTTCCTGCCGCGGAACAGCATCCCCTATTATATCGGGATGTCCCGGAAAACACAAGAAAAGACAGCGGAAAAACACTCCGCTGCCTGTGCATTATTTGTTGTTTTGCCGCCTGGCCCGTTAACTCAGGATGCCCCTGATCCGTTTTCGTCCTTATTCCTGCTCAAAGGTGATGCACCTGCCGGGAACGATGTCGCCGTAGGGCTGCCCGGAATACAGATGTGTCCGCAGCATCAGCTTCAGAATATTCCGTGCGTTGCGCTCCAGATGTGCCCGGGTAATTTCACCCTGGCTCAGGGCTTCAAGAATCCGGTCATAGTCCGCCTTCTCGCCGGGCTCAATCAGATCATTCTGCGCCGCCACGCACATCGCCGCGTCCGCTTTCCCGTATTTCAGCTGCGTGGTCGCCGACAGCTGGAGGCTCATGTCGCTGGTGGTCAGCCAGTCGGTCATCACCATGCCCTCGAATCCCCATTCATCCCGCAGCAGGCATGTCACGGAATCCGGATTGTTCGCCGCGTGGATCCCGTTTACCAGGTTGTAGGAGGTCATGATCGACATGGGCTGGGCTTCCTCCACCGCAATGCGGAAGTTCCGGCTGTAGATCTCCCGGATCGCCCGCTCGCTGATATGGGCATTGGTAAACATCCGGTTGTCCTCCTGGTTGTTCGCCAGGTAATGCTTGATGGTGGTGCCGTGTCCGGGATGCTTCTGGATGCCCTTCGTATCCGCTGCGGCGCATTTTCCGGCTACCAGCGGATCCTCGGAATAGTATTCGAAATTCCGGCCGCAAAGGGGATTCCGGTGGATGTTCATGCCCGGTGCCAGCCACAGCGTCGCGCCGAATTCCTCCATCTCTCCGCCGACCACATCGCCCATCTCCTCGATCAGCTTCAGATCCCAGCTGGAAGCCAGGGTCACCGCGATCGGAATGGCCGTCAGATACTGGTAGTGCCGGATTCCTTCGGTATTCAGGTCTCCGCCGTAGCTCATGCCGCCGATACCCACGGCGGTGCCGTCCGCCTTCTCGATGTATTCGGGGGTCAGCCGCAGGCCCGCCGGTCCGTCGCAGAGCTCCATCTGCTTCAGCCCGTACTTCTCCTCCAGCTTTCCGGTCGTTTCGCCGGCGGCCCCGGGCAGGGTCTTCGCTGCGGCGCCCAGTACGCTGTTGAATCCGACGTTGTCCACGCTGTTTCCGACCATCAGATACGCCAGCTCCGCATCCGTCATCTGCGCGATGAAGTCGTCGGGCGTGGCTTCGCCGCCGGCCACCCGGTCGAAGGGAATCAGGCTCTCCTTTTTCGCCAGCGGAGCGGGAAGCTCAGCATAGACCGCCTCTTTGGTCTCGATCGCCGCGGGATCCAGCGTCAGCTTCGGCGCCTTCCCGATCTCCTCCGCCTCTCCCGGCGCGGTCCAGGAAGAACCTGCCGGCGTGATTTCCTCAAAGCTCCCCGCCGGGTCCTCGAACAGATGCTTTACTTTCTCCGTCACGACCCGTTCCGGCAGGTTCACCACCGCGGCCACATGGGTATTCCGGCTGCTGTTGCCGATCCGGATGATATAATCCCCGTCCATCAGGACCCAGCTCAGGCATTTCGGGCAGAAGCTCGCCATGGACGCCGCCCGGATGCGGATCTTCAGGATTTCCGCTTCCCCAGGCCGGAGTTCCCTCGTCTTTGCGAAGCCCCGCAGTTCCTGGTATGGCTTCGAAGGGCCTTTCGCCGGAGCGGAAACATAGACCTGCACGACTTCCTTCCCGCTGTATTCGCTGCCGGTGTTTGTGACCTTCACGGATACAAGGATGTCCCCGCCGGCCGCTTCGGTCTTCTCCGGTTCGATTGCGAAGGTGGTGTAGCTCCGCCCGAAGCCGAATTCATAAGCCGGCTGCACGTTGAAGGTATCAAAGTACCGGTATCCGACGTAGATGCCCTCGCTGTAGGTCTCGTCGCTGATGTCCCCGTCGTTTCCGCTGAAGGTCGCGGAGGAAGGATAATCGCTGTAATTCTCAGCCCAGGTATCGGTCAGCTTTCCGCTTGGCTGCGCTTTTCCGCTCAGCAGATCCGCCGCCGTCAGGCCGGTGATATTGCCCATCTGTCCGCTCAGAACGATCGCGTTGATCCCCGGAATGGATCGCAGGGCCTTCGTATCGATGACGCCGCCGATATTCAGCATCACAATCAGCTTTTCATATTTCTCCGCCAGGAAGCGGAGATTGCGGATTTCCATTTCGGACAGCTCATAGTCGCCGGCCTCGTCCTTCCGGTCCTTGCCCTCGCCGCTGTTCCGCGCCAGCACATAAACCGCTGTGTCCGTCCCGGATTGCTGAAAATCCTCCTCGGTGATTTTTGCCAGCGCTACCGGGTTCATCGGATTCAGAATCAGCATCATCTGCGCGGCTTCCTTCGGCTGTCCCGCGGCGACCGCGGCATCGATGGCCGCCTTTTCGTAGGCTTCCCGTTCCTCCCGGGCCGCCCGCTCCTGCCGGTCCAGCCATGCCGCCGTCGTCACGGTGAAGCCTTCCCGTTTCAGTCCTTCCTCGATGTTGATGGTCTCCCGTACGTAGACATCGCCGGACCCGGTTCCGCCCTTGACGGTGGCCCGCGCTCCGTTGCCGTACAGGGCGATCTTTCCCTTTTCCTTCAGGGGCAGCGTCCCGTCATTCTCCAGCAGCACCATGCAGTCGCCCGCCACCGCCCGGACCCGTGCCTGGTTCCGGATTTCCCGTTCCGTGATTTCGGGGGATGTCGGGGCTAAAAACTTGGACATGTCTGTTTCCTCCTCCGTCCGGTCTTTCCGGTATAAAGTTGTTCCCGTCTCATTGTATCGAAAAAGCGCCTGCATGGCAAGCGCTTTTTGGTTTCATTTCGACCGGATTATTCAGCTTTCTCCACCAGCTCAAGGCTGTGCTCGAGATTCATCTTCCGGCAGATTTCGATGAATTTCTCCATCGGTACGCCGTTCATCTTCTTATTGCCCCGCAGCGTCACGCTGACCGTGTTTTCTTCCGCTTCCCGGTCGCCCACGACGACGATGTAGGGATCATGCCAGTTGTGGAAGGCTTTGATCTTCTCCTTCATATTCTTGTCCGCCAGATCCGCCTCCGCGCGGATGCCCGCGGCGCGCAGCGCCTTCTGCACTTTCAGGGCATATTCGTTGTGCTCCGGCCGGATCGGCACGATGCCGACCTGATAGGGGCTCATCCAGAAGGGGAAGGATCCCTTGAAGTTTTCGATGATGATGCCGATAAACCGCTCAAACGATCCGAAAATCGCCCGGTGAATCATAACCGGCGTTTTCTGGGAGCCGTCCGGCGCCACGTATTTCATGTCGAAATTCAGCGGCAGCTGGAAGTCCAGCTGGATTGTACCCATCTGCCATTCCCGGCCTAGGCTGTCCCGCATCTTCAGGTCAATCTTCGGACCGTAGAACGCGCCGTCGCCCTCATTGATCTCATAGTTCCCCTCGCCGTACTGTTTGTCCAGGATCTTCTTCAGGCTGGCTTCCGCCTGGTTCCAAACCTCGATATCACCCATGAAGTCTTCCGGTCGCGTGGACAGCTCGGCGATATAGCTGAGGCCGAATGTCCCGTAAATCTCTCCGGCGATCGACATGATGTCGGCGATTTCGCTCTCGATCTGATCTTCTGTCACGAGGATATGCGCGTCATCCTGCCGGAACATCTGGACGCGGAACAGCCCGTTCAGCTCCCCGCTCTTTTCCTTCCGGTGGATCACGTCCACCTGGCTGATCCGGACCGGCAGATCCTTGTAGCTGTGCAGGGACCGGCTGTAGGCCTTGATCGCGTTCGGGCAATTCATGGGTTTGGCCGCAAAGGTGTCAGCGGCCTCAATGTCTCCGCCCTCGCCGGGGATCAGGAACATGTTGTCCCGGTAGTGGCCCCAGTGTCCGGATGTCACCCACAGCTTCCGGTTGTTGATGACCGGCGCCGCGATCTCCTGGTATCCGTGTTCCTCATGGATGCCGCGCCAGAAGTCCAGCAGCGCGTTGAAAAGCTTCCAGCCCCGGGGCAGCCAGTAGGGCATGCCGGGCGCCGTCTCGTCAAACATGAACAGATCCAGCTGCGGCCCCAGCTTCTTGTGGTCCCGCTCCAGCGCTTCCTTGACCCACTGCAGGTGCTCCTTCAGGGCCTGCTTGTCCTGGAAGGCATATACGTAGATCCGCTGCAGCTGATCCCGGTGCTCGTCCCCCCGCCAGTAGGATCCGGATACGCTCTTGATCTGGAACGCGGCGTTCATCAGCTCCTGGCTGTTGTCGATGTGCGGTCCCCGGCACAGGTCAATGTAGTCTTCTCCCGTCCGGTATACTGTCAGCACCTCGTCCTCGGGCAGGTCGTGGATTTCCTCCGTCTTGAATTTCTGCCCTTCGAACAGCTTCAGGGCCTCTTCCCGTGAAACCTCTTCCCTTGTCCAGTCCTCCCGGCGTTTGATGATCTCCCGCATTTTTTCTTCGATCTGGGGGAAATCGTCATTCGTCAGGTTCCGGGGCAGCAGGAAGTCATAGTAGAACCCGTCCGCAATCTGCGGTCCGATAGCGTACTGGACATTTTCCTTCCCGAAGATTTCGATCACGGCCTTGGCGAGAATATGCGCCAGGCTGTGGCGGTACACCGAAGCATAAAACTCCCTGTACTCCTCTTTGCTCATGTTTTCCTTGCTCATGGTTCCCGTTTCTCCTTTCTGTCCTTCCGCAGGGGTCATAAAAAGCGCCCCCTGCACGTGTTGTGCAAGGGACGCGAATTTCGCGCGGTTCCACCCTTTTTCCCCTTTCCCTGCCAGTGAAGAAAGGAGCGTCTCATTTTCCGGCTGATAACGGCGCCGCCGTGCCTGTTCGCAGGCCTCTCCGAGGGGGTACCGTTCGTGTTCCCGGCAGAGCGCTCGCACCATTTCGCGCTCCTCTCTGGGCCGTTCCGGCGAAGGCATGGCCTCGTCATCGATGTGCGGCCATTATAATCCGGGAAACGCCAAAAGTAAAGGGTTTTCGTGAGAAATTCCCGTTTCACGGGGAGACTTCATCCGGATCCCGGTTTTCATCGCCGCCGTCTCCTTGCTGAAGCATTGAAAGTATGGTAGAATAAAGTTTGCGGCATCCGATGCTGCTCCGAAAGGCTGAATGTGATGAAACTGCTGACCTGCGTCATTCCCTGTTATAACTCCGCCGCCTATGTTGAGCAGGCGGTTTCTTCCCTGCTGCCCGGCGGGGAGGAAATGGACATTCTGATCGTGGATGACGGCTCCACCGATGAGACGGGCGCGATTGCAGACCGGCTCGCCGCCCGTTATCCCGGTTTGGTTCGGGTTCATCATCAGCCCAATGGCGGCCATGGTTCCGCCCTGAATTTCGGCATTCGCGATGCGCTCGGCACGTTTTTTAAAGGCCTGGATTCGGATGACATGCTGGATCCGGCTTATCTGCCGGGCCTGCTGGATCTCCTGCGCGGCCTTGCGGAAAAAGACACGCCCGATCTTGTCATCC
>JAFRGU010000083.1 GCA_017433675.1 Clostridia bacterium | reverse complement strand
TCCCCAGTAGTTCTCCCGCTTCATCTCCTCTCCCGGCAGCTCCCGCCCGATGAACCGCAGCACCCGGCTGTGGTGCACCCGCAGAATGCTCCGCTCTCCGAAATCAACCGATATGTCATAGTATTTCGGCAGCCCGAAGTCCGGATCGTCCAGATCCTCCTCCAGCTCCATCGAGGGCGTCACGTTCTGGCTCCGGTCCAGTACGAGAATCCCCTGGAAGCATCCCGGAAACAGCCGGTCCATGTCCAGCGGCTGATCCAGAATGTCCTCGTCTCCCCGGATCACCATCAGGGCAATCGAACCGCCGTACAGCCTTGCCCACTTGATCGCATTCGTGATCTCGTTCTGGATGGCATGCTTCGCCTCCAGCCGCCGCAGGGCGTTCATCTCCACCGCCGGAATATCCGCCGCCAGCGTGTACCACGCCCTTGTCATATCCTCCGCCGGCATGTCGATGATCTTCTTCGCCAGCCAGTTCTCCCGGTACACCGTCGTCAGCAGTTCCATGTTCTGCGTCAGCCCGCTTCGGACGAACGTTCCGGCTGAAAAAAGCTCCGACGCTTCTCCTAAAAACGCCGGCCTGTTGACGTACCCGTCCTTCGAGAAAACATCCACTGCAGAAGGCTCCGCCCTGATTCTGTCCCGCTGTTTGCGGTTTTTTCTCCTGCTCATACATTCCTCCTGAGGAACTGTCCATACAAAAAGACCCGTCGGGGTTTTCTCCCGCGGGCCTTTCCTTCTGTTTCCTCGAGTCTAATAATATCAGATATCTGTGATGCATTCAAGTGAACGATGGTGAACTGGAGTGCATTCTTTCAGTGATTTCCTGTCCGCTGCCGTTTTTGGCCGGGGACAGTTCAGTGCTCTTGCCGGTCTTCCCGGGGCAGCAGCTTTAGAAAATGAAGAATGAATCCCAGCGCCAGCGGGAAGGACAGCAGGTAAGCCAGCGGCTGGGCCTCCTGAATCCCGGCCAGGCTGCGGAGGCTGGACAGGATCAGCAGCGCCGGAATAAAGAAGAGTCCGCTCCGGGCGGTGCTCAGGAAGGACGCCCCGACCTTGTGCCCCGTGCTCTGATACAGCATCTCCGTACACATGCTGAACGGCAGGAAAAGAATCGTCGCCATCTGCAGGCGCAGGGCCCGGGTACCGATTTCAATCACCCGGGGATCATCCCGGAACACGCCGATCAGATCATTGGAAAGAATGAAACTCACACCGGCCGTAATCAGGATCATCGTTTCGCTCATGATCAGCGTCACCCGGTAGGCTTTTCGAAGCCGGCTGTATTTACCGGCGCCGAAGTTGAAGGCGCATACCGGCTGGAATCCCTGCCCGATTCCCAGCGCCAGCGCAAACACGAAGAAGGAAATTCGTCCGACGATGCTCATGGCCGCGACGGCTTCATCCCCGAAGGGCGCTGCAGAGCTGTTCAGCAAAATGGTCGCGATGCTGTTGAGTACCTGCCGCAGCATGCTCGGCAGTCCGGTGGTTACGATATTTCCAATCTGTGCCGGTCGGGCATCCACGTTTTTCGGGGAAAGATGCACCTCCGTCCGGCCCCGCAGGAACATGCTCAGCAAAATGAAAAAGCCGATAATCTGGCTGGTCGCAGTGGCAATTGCCGCGCCGGCAATACCCATATTCAGTGCGAACATCAGCAGCGGGTCCAGGGCGATATTCAGGATCGCTCCGGTCATCAGGCCGATCATACCCAGTGAAGCCTTCCCCTCATAGCGCAGAAGGTTATTCAGTGTATATCCGCCGGTCATAAAGGGAGCCGCGATCAGGATCCAGTCCAGATAGCTTTTCGCGTGCGGCGCGATGGTTTCCGTGCTTCCGAGGAAACGGACGATCGGATCCTTCAGCGGAAAAGTGATCAGAGAAAACAGAAGACCTAAGGCAACAGAGCAGATGACGCCGGTCGAAGCAGTCCGGGACGCGGCATCCGTATCCCGGGCCCCCAGCTTGCGGGCCATGATGCTGCCGGCGCCCTGGCCAAACATGAAGCCAACGGCCTGGATGATGCTCATATAGCCGAAAATAACGCCGACAGCGGCGCTCTGGCTCGTTCCGAGGCGGCCCACAAATGCGGTGTCAACGAGATTGTAGATATTCGTAACCAGCATGCTCAGGATCGTAGGAACGCTCAGTGTCGCGATCAGCTTTGGGATGGATTCCTCCGTCATCCGGGTATACTGGGATTTCTTCGCGCTTTCTTTCTGTTTCACTCAGTTTCCCTCCTGCAGACTTGATTTCCCGACATCACAGCGACGCTTGTTTCTCTGCGAAACAGTTTCCTGCCGTGTCCCGTTTCCCCGAAGAGTCTTATCCGAACCCGTTCATCCGGCTTTTCCCGTATTATCTGCCTTGCCCTGCGAATCACATTTGAATTATACCGGAAAAAAGGCAGGACAACAAGGCCTTTTACCGGAATTCCAGAATCCCCTCCACCGCCTCGATCCCCCTCTGATGCAGGTTCATCACCCACCGCCTGCTGTAGTGCATCTCCCGGGCGATTTCCTCCCACTGCATGTAACACAGGTATCGCTTCGTCAGCACCATCTCGCACAGGTCGTCGTCCACCTGCCGGATCACCCGGCCGATCTCTTCCTTCAGCGCCACCAGCCGGTCGATCTCCCGGTTCAGCGCTTCCTCCGCTTCCATCAGCCGGATGATCGCGTCCTCGCAGGCGTGCGCGTCCCTGCAGGGCTGGCCCTGTCTGTCGGGTGCGTAGAAAGTCGTCATGCGCTGCGTCAGGCTTCGCAGCCGGTCGACCTCCTGCATCCGGGTGTTGATTGCCATATCCAGGCGGTACGCCTGGCTCAGATATTCCTTTGCGTTCATGCTGCGCTGCTCCTCCCTTTTTTTCTGACGCATTGCTTCCCGGGCCCGTTTTTCGCAGGCCTTTTGTTTTCAGGCCTTCCAACATGTTTGACATCTGAAAAAGCATTATGGCGCGGATTTTTTATAAAATAGCGGATTTCGGTGTTTTGGGGAATCAATATATCATATAATGGATTTTTTGCTGTCAAATCGGTTTTTCCGGCGTCGCCTGCCGGCTTTGGGGCCTTGATTTTTCAGGCCTTTCATGTCTTACACGAGCATCTCTCCGAGTTTGACACCGCTGATGATCCGTCTTCTTCCGGTCCTGTCGACGCCTCTGGCGGATTTCGGGCATGTCAGTAGGATCTGCTGCACGAAGCTCTTCTGGGAGAAAGGCCGCATCCCGCATTCCTCGCAGTAGCTCTTGTAGGCGTTGAACAGCTCCGTGGATCCCGCCTCCGCCTCTGCGCTCACCGTGCAGCAGTCCTTCACAAAGGCCAGCACGGAATCGCTGTCCTGCCGGTATTGCTGCAGCTCGTCCCGGTTCGCCTGCGTCTCGGAAAACCGGTAATGGTTGCCCATCAGCCGCTTCAGTCCCTCCAGCGCGAACAGAAAGATCCCGTCCGCCTCCGCCCGGAATTTGTCCATCAGTTCCACGTCCTTCTTTTCCTCCGGCACGGCGTGCCCGAACCGGATGATGATCAGCCGGCGGTAAAAACCTTCGGATCGGTCACCGTAGTTCTTGGGAATATTGTTGCAGGAGAACAGCAGCCTCGCCGTGCTCTGGAAGGAGAAGGGATTCTTGTTCTTTTTTTCCACGGTCAGGTAGTCCTCGCCCACCAGCGCCTTGAAGATGCCGTTGTCGTCGATGTTCTTCGTCGGCAGGTCGGCGAAGATATTGGCCAGCTTGCCGAACAGCTCCGCGGTCTTGAACCGCTCGTTCAGCGCCTGCCAGGATACGTTCGATACGTTTTCCTTTCCCAGCAGGATGTCGTTCAGCACCAGCAGCAGCTGGGATTTCCCGGCCCCGCCTTCGCCCACGATCACGAAGCATTTCTGCCCCCGCGTCACCGGCACCAGGAAATACCCCATCATTTCCTGCACCAGCGGGATCTGGTCTTCGTCGATCACTTCCCTCAGGTATTGCCGGAACCGCGGGCATTCCGCCTCCGGCCGGTAGCTCACGTTCAGCTGCACCGTGGAATAGTATTCCGGCGTGTGCGGCTTCAGGGTGTTTTCATGGACGTTGAACAGCCCGTTCTTCAGGTTGATGATGTAGGGGTTGCTGTTCAGCTCATGGATGCTTCGCTGGATATTCAGCCGCCACTGCTGTTCCGCGTCGGTGATCTGGCACATCCGGGCCTCCCGGCTGATCATCTGGTCTCTCGTGATCTTCTGCGCCTCCATTTCGTTCATTTCCCGGTAGACGCCGTCTTCGTACCGGTAATGCTGCTCCGCGGCGTAAAAAACCGCCTGCTCCTTCGTCAGGTGGTCCGCCAGCACCCCGGGCAGGAAGCGCACGCCGCCCCCTTCCGTCGGCTCGTACCAGGGCGGCAGCGTCGTGTCCACCCGGTTTTTCCGGGCGCTCAGCCCGGTCTGGTATTTTCGGGAAACCTGCCGGAATTCGCTGCACAGCGTGCGGATCATATTGGTTTTGAGCCTGAACCGTTCCTTCAGCTCGTAGCTGATGATCCCTTCCGCGATGGCCGCGTCCTGGTTGTACAGGTATTGATGGATGAAATCCGTCACCGTGCGCAGGTCCTTCATGTCGTCCCCGCTGATCGGCATCTCCGCAATGATGCTCCGCAGGCCGTCCACGCTCATCGGCGTATAGCTCAGCGCCGCCGGCGCCCTGCACCTGCACTCCCCGCTGCTCATCCGGGGACACTGAAATCCCTTCTCCGCGATGGTTTTGCACAGCATGGGCCGCGTTCCGCTTTCCAGAAAATGATTGATCTTTTTCTGTGTCTCGTTCTCGCTGTATTTCGGGTATCCGCTGGAAAGCCGGTGGATCATCTCCGTTCCGCCTTCGAAGCCGGCGAGGTTGGTGATCATGGCGTACCAGTCGTGCTCGCCCAGCGTGGCCGCGTGCTCCCGGCAGTGCCGGATGAAGTCGCATTCGTGCGTCACGATGTTCAGTCCGCGTTCGCTCCCTTTCTTTTTCTCCGCGGGGGCTTCGTCGTCCGCCGGCATCAGGTCGCTGATCTGCTGCTGGGTATACCGGTGCTCCGGGTGAAAATAGATGCATTCCACCGTCACCGGCTCCTGCTTGCAGTGCCTGAATCCGGGCAGCCGCATCACCCGGGATTCATTCACGCACATCGGGTCGCCGCCGAAGTGCTTCACCAGCTGCTTCTGGATTTTCCGAAAAAACTCCACCTTCCCGTCCCGGATGAACCAGTAGGTATGCAGGGACTTCCGCGTTTTGATGATCATGCTCGGCTTCAGGGGAAACGCCTTGATCCGCTTCTCCTGCTCCTCGAAGGGGACGTCGTCCATCTCGACGAACTGCGCGTTGATCCGCGATATCTCACTGTCGCTGTGCCCGCCGTAGTTCACCGTGAAGAAGATCCCCCGGTTCATCGCGTTATGGTTCCGCAGCGTTTCCTCGATCGTGTTGTATTTACCGCATTCCACGGTGTATTTCGCGCCGTTGAAAAGGCCGTCCTTCCGGTCCTCGAAAACGCGGATGCAGACCTTCTCATCCGCGTTGAACATGCTGTTCAGGATCTCCTGTGCGGAAATATCCATCATTGTTCACCTCCTCCCTTTCTCCGAATGTTTTTCCTGCCGAAGTCTCCGCAACCAGCGGCAGATCGAATTCGGGGAAGGGGCGAGCCTCCATACATCCCTTCACAAACTCCACCGCCTCCCTGACCTTTTCCGTCGGGACGAGAAAAGTCAGCTCATCATGGATCTGCAGGATCGGCTGCAGCCACGGCCGCTCCGGCAGTCCCTGCAGGATCCGTACGATCCCGATTTTCAGGATATCCGCGGCGGTACCCTGAATCGGTGTGTTCAGCGCGCACCGTTCGGCGAAGGATTTCTGTCCCCAGTCTTCACTGCGGATATTCGGCAGGTACCGCCGTCTTCCCAGCCATGTTTCGGTGTACATCCGCCGGGCTGCCGCGGCCTTCGTCTCGTTCTGCCATCGGGTCAGTCCCGGGTAGCCGGCCCTGAGGTTATCCAGCATCTCCTGACATTCATCTGTCGTTTTGTGAATGCCGGCCTTGAATCGGAGCGTGCGCTGCAGCCCGCCGGCATACAGGCCGTAGAACGTCCCGAAATTCACGTTTTTCGCGATGGCCCGGCGCTCCTTGTATTCCGGCCGTTCCCGGTCCTGGGCCTCCTCCGGGGTGATTCCGAACAGCACGCTCGTGGTCGCTGCGTGGATATCCCCGTTATTGCGATAGGTTTCCATCATGATGGCGTCCCGGCAGTAGAAGGCCCCGACCCGCAGCTCGATCTGGCTGTAGTCCAGGGACAGGATCACCTGCCCCTCCGGCGCCCGGATAAAATTCCGGACGCCGACCGGGTCGTTGGCCTTTCTTGGCATGTTCTGGCAGTTTGGGTTCCGGCAGTTCATCCGCCCGGTTTCGGTCGACAGGGCGTACAGGTCCGGGTGGATTCTTCCGGAGACGGGGTTCAGGTATTTCAGGTATCCCAGGATAAAGGTGGAAAGAACCTTTCCCCATCTCCGGTATTCCTGCACCAGCGTGAACAGCGGGGCCAGCTCCGGCCGGTTCGCTTCGCACCATTCCTGCAGCATCTGCATGGTCATGTCGTCCGCCGCTTCCCGGTTCGTTTCCGTCACCTTCAGCACCGGCAGCTGCAGCCGGTCGTACAGGCAGCTTTTGAAGGCCTTCGTGGAGCAGCTGCTGCCGATGTTCACCGGGCCGATGATCTCCCGGATCTTTCCCCGCAGGCGTTCCATCTCCGCTTCTGCCTCCTCCTTCCGGCGCATCATCCCGGCCACGTCGATGGGGATCCCGTTGTGGTGCATGATGCCGAGATACACCGCCGTCGGGCTCTCGATCTTTTCCACCAGGAACCGGTGCTTCGGAAGGTATCGGTCAAACCAGTCGTTGAACAGGTGATACAGCCGCAGCGCGTAGTCCGCGTCCGCCGCGCCGTATCGGATGGTCGCCTCGTCCGCCGGGTCCAGCTCGTCAAAATGCCGTCCGCCCGTCACGTCGGTGAATTCCGTCGCCTCCTCCGCGCCGCACAGCTCCTTCGCCAGCTTCTTCAGCCCGCTGTCGCCCAGGGTTCGGAATTCCGTATCGTTTTTCAGGCTCATCTGGCTGGCGCAGATCGTGTCGTATACCGGCGCCTGGATGATGATCCCCAGGTGGCAGGCCATCCGGGCTTCAAAGCTGATGTTGTGCGCGATCTTCGTGATTCCGGGATCGGTCAGGAAGTCCTTCAGTATCCGGAAAAAGGCCCCGCTGTTGATGTTGGGACCCTGCAGATGGGCGACGGGGACATAGATGCCGGTATGCGCCGCCACGGAGAAGCTGCATCCGACGATATGGCTCCGCCAGGGGTCCAGCGCCGCCCGTTCTTCCTCCCGGTAGGGCGGATCCGGGCTCGTCTCGAAGTCAAAGCTGACGATTTTCGCGTCGCCGATGTATTCCCGGATGCCCCTTGTGTCCGTCACCAGCCTGTAATCCGTTTTTTTCATCTTTTTCTCCTGTCTGATGGCTTCGCCATCCGTCTTCGTTACTTTTGCCCGCGCGCCTTCGCGACTCCGATTCCCGGCTTTTCGTATGTGCATACGCAGGCCTCCAGCCACTCCGGCAGCTGTTTTTCGTCTGATGCGTTTTTCTGCTTCCTGCAGAAGCTGGCCAGGCTCTGCGCGTTGACGGTTTCGATCACCAGGTCGCTGAATCCGTGATCCTTCAGCGCCTGCATCAGCGTTTCCCGCTGCCCCTCCCTGGGGAAAGCGAACGTCCTCGTCGTCCGGGAAAAGGTGGTTCCGTTCCGGCTGAAATGGTCCATGCCGGCCTCAGCCATGGCGTTGTTCAGGATCAGTTCCATCCTGCCGATGTCCCTGGATATGCTTTCGATCTCTCCCTCCAGGGCTTTCTTCTGCGCTCTGGCGTCCTTCAGATCGTCCGACATTTCAAATATCCGCTCCAGAAGATTGTTATCCATGCTCATTTCCTCCTTTTCTCGCCAGATCTCTTTTCAGGCGATGCTTCTCGATCAGGTCCCTCCGTCCCAGGCACTCCAGGCGTTCCACCGCGGCCGCCCGGTCCTGGATTTCCTGCGCCGCTGTTTTGTAGAAGGGGCATTTTCCCTCTTTGAAGTCTGTGAATGTCAGTGCCATGCAGCCGCCCCGGCTGTTCCGCGCGAAGCAGTCTGTCCGGTCCATGCTGCAGGGTGCAATCAGTACGACGGTTCTGCTTTGGTTTTTCATGTTCTGTTTCCCCTTTCTTTCGATAAAAATAGCCGGAGCATAACGATTCAGGCCGATAAAGGCTGTTTCGTCATACTCCGGCTCGGGCGGTGGTCTGCTTCGGACCCCTGAGTGGCTCGGATGGTATGTGTGGTGTGTTATGTTTTATCTGCTCGGGCCCGCTTTGACGCGCCTCTGCAGGTTCTTCCGGGTTTTGCGGTCAGGCTGTCGTAATCGAACAGCGCATACTTCCCGCAGTTGGGGCATTTAATGGATGCGCTTCCGTAGGTGCCTGGAAATACGACAATCTTCTCCTTAGGACAGCAGGGAAAAGGAATCGCTGTACCGGACGATCTGTTTGGCCCGGTTCGTAGAGGTTCCTCCTCTTCCACCTTCCCCGGCTTGGGAAGGGCGACAACATCTGAGTGTACAGCGGATCTTGCGGTGTTCGTGGCTAAGGTCATGATACGTCAACTCCCTTCAGAGTGTCGAAAAGGCTTGCCGGATGTCATTCGGTCCTGCGGTTCCGTTCCGGCTGCCGGTTCCGCGGGGGAAGCGGTTTCCGCTGCTTCCGGGGAGAGGGTCCAAAGGTGAGCGGGAGGCTATAATACTCCCCGGGAAGGACGTTGGGAATGGCAAATCTGGTAAATTTCGCTGTTTTCGTCTGTGCCGTAAAACGTTGAAAAAAACAGCGTTTTTCGATTTTTCCGGTCCCTGCCATCAGCAGATTCCTTGCCCTGTCGCACTCTGCGGGATTATTACAAATCAGTTAATTTTCGTTTGGTTTTTACCCCTGAACTGCACCGTTCTTTTCTATCGCAATTCATACGGCTATGAATGGTACATCTGATATAGGTCGTCATCTATATGCAGATTCATAGTATATAATCCAATATAATC
>JAFRGU010000082.1 GCA_017433675.1 Clostridia bacterium | reverse complement strand
TCTGTTCCCCCGTGGCGCTGCTCCATGTATTCCACAAAGCTGGGATAGTGCACCGTCGCCGTGCTGTTGACCACGGTATCATCGTGATCCAGCACCAGGCATCTGTATTTCAGGCTTTCCCGGTTTTTATTTGACATAGTAATGCCTCGCGATCCATTTGCTCAGCCCGTCGAGCCCCGGATAGATGATCCGCTCGCTCATGTTCAGCTGGTCCAGCATGTCCCGTACCCGCCAGCGCATGTGCCGGTCGATGATGTATTTTACCGTGTGCTCCGTCCGCCGGTCCAGGAACCCCTCGATATCCTCCATCTCCATGGGCACGATGCTGAAGAAGCTGTACTGGTTGATGATCCGGTCATTGGTGCTGGGCGGCTCAATGACCACCATCGCCTCGTCCTTCATGTCCCGGTCGTACTGCTCCAGCGACTCCGTGATGTTTGCCATCACCTTCACGTTGAAGATCGTGCTCTGCATCCGGTTGACCGCGGTGCGGTAGCGATCCGGCAGCAGGCTGTAGAGCTCCTGCATGTCGATCCGCCAGACCACGCAGTCATGATCCTCCATCTCCTCCAGGTTCTTTTCGGTCACGGCAAAATGGATCCCCACCAGCGGACTCTGGCTCCAGTCCAGCAGCCGGGTCGGCAGCCCGTTATGCTGCCCCGTGATCATGCACTGCCAGACGTTCCGGCTGACGGTCGGGTCCTCCCGGACCGCATACTTCGCAAAATTGTTCAGGATCGCCAGCTCCAGATTCTTCTGCAGGCCCTTGCAGTTCCGCCGCAGGCTGGTGGTCATCTTGAAGTCCACATTCGGCATGCCCCGGTACAGATAGGGGCTCCGGTACCGGTCCAGATCCCTCCGGTATTCCTGCTCGCTGAGCAGCGGCATCAGATCCGACACGCTCTGGATTCGAACCTCTCTGATCATCCTTCCACCCCTTCGTTCAGGAAGCGCTCGATGGCCGGGCGGGCCTGCCCCTCCGGATCCTCCGCCATGTCCAGCCAGATGATCTCCGGATCCTTCCGGAACCAGGTCATCTGCCGCTTCGCGAACCGCTTGATCGCCGCGCTCAGCTCTTCCTTCATCTCTTCATATCCCATCTTCCCGGTCAGATACCAGGTCAGGTACTTGTATTCCAGCCCCAGCTTCACCAGAAACTCCTCGCTGACGCCCGCGTCCAGCATACGCCGGACCTCATCCACCATCCCCTGATCCAGCCGCCGCTCCAGCCGCTCGTCGATCCGCTCCTTCAGGACCGGCCGGGGCCACGTGACGCCGAATTTCAGCGCCGCATACCGGGGCTGCCGCGGCGCCGGGCCTTCGTCCCCCGCCGCAATCTTCTCCAGCGCCCGCATCACCCGGTGCCTGTTCCGGGGATCGATCTCCGTGCCCGGATCCTTTTCCTGCAGCATTGCATAGAGCGCCGGGGTATCAAAAGTCTCCAACTGAGCCCGCAGCGCGTGGTCCGGCTTCCGGTCGCTGAGCACATAGCCCTCCGCCACGGAATCGACATACAGCCCCGTCCCGCCGACGAGGAAGGGCACCTTTCCCCGCGCCAGGATCCCGTCGATGGCCTGATACGCCAGGGCCTGAAAATCCGCCATGGAAAAGAACTCCCCCGGATTCCGGACGTCCAGGAGATGATGCGGCACGCCCTGCATCTCCTCCGGCGTAATCTTGCCGCTTCCCAGATTCATCCCCCGGTATACCTGCCGGGAATCCGCGGAGATGACCTCCCCGTTGAATTCCTTCGCCAGACGGACACCCAGCCCGCTCTTCCCGGAGGCATTCGTACCCTCAATCACGATCAGCTTCGGTTTCACGCTTTTTCTCCCGTTCTCCATCCTGGTTGTCCAAAAAATCTTACTGAAACAGGCATCAGTTGTCAAGTTTGCTCGTATCATGTCTGCGGAACAGTGTCATGCTTCGCGGAGCAGGCTTTCTCTCAGTGAATGCGCGGCCCATTGGCTCCCTCCCCGACAGCTCTGAGTATTATTCCTAAGGCCTCATTCAATCATGCAAACAAATGAGATCAAATGGTTACAAAAAAGCAGAGGATGCCAGCGTCATTGCCGGATATCCTCTGCTTTTCTTTCGCTGTTTATCCGCTCACAGATGCTTCACGGTTTCCTGTGTATGCAGGAAATAGGAGCCCGTCTCCGAGCGAAATTACTGATGCACAAAATAGATTTCTTCCTGACCGTTCGCCCAGGTTTCGGCGTAGCTTCTAGCAGGCGCAATCAGGATGATACCTCTGTCAAAGGCATCCTCCGCAATGAATGTGACCCCGGCCGGAATCCGGACGGCATCGATGTTATCGAGATCCGCAAACGCTTCGCTTTCGATGGCCGTCAATGCTGCAGGCAGGCTCAGGATATGCAGGTCTTTAAGCGCCGGAATGATTTCCGTCTTCACCTGCTGTACGAAAGCAGTGTTGGAGAACACAGCCCCCGTCAGCGTAAAGGTACCCGTTGTATTCTCAGTCGGTTCGAGGGAGATTGTACGTGTTACACTGACAGTTTCTTTTTCCGCGTGGTTCGCGTTCCGGCTGCAGACGCGTCTGGCTGTCACGGTTTTCAGGTCTTCCGCCCAGGTGTAGACCGGCTCATTCCAGTCATGTCCAAGGGCAGGTATATCTGTCTTCGTCTTTGTCTGGACAGCAAATTCAGCATGGGTGAATGCCTGACTTGTATAGGTCGTGTTACCCATCTCTTCACAGGTCGGCTGCAGCGCAACCGATGTGTTAACCTGAACCGTTTCGCTTTCGGTATGCCCGGTATCGCGGGTGCAGGTATGCCGTGCTGTGACAGTGCTCATATCATCCGCCCATGTATATACCGCATCACCCCAGATATGTCCCAGTGCCGGAATGTCCGTCAGTGTAACCGCCTGTGCGGTGAAGGCTTCATTGATAAACGCTTTGCCGGTATAGGTGGTTTGCCCCATTCCTTCACACGTTGGTGCCTGCGCGATGGTCGAGGTGGCGTTCGCTGTTTCTGTCTCCACATGCGCTGTGTCACGGGTACAGATACGGGTTGCCGTCACACCGGAGTGATCCGCCGCCCACTCATAGACGGGGGCTCCCCAGCTATGTCCAAGAGCCGGTACGTCAGTGAGCGTCAGGGTCTGAGCAGCAAAAGCCGCATTGGTAAAGCGATTGCTGGTATAGGTGGTCCTGCCCATTTCTTCACAGGTCGGCTGAAGCGTGATTTCCGCAGAAGCCGTCACCGTTTCGCTTTCTGTGTGATCCGTATCTCTGCCGCAGACACGCAGCGCTGTCAGATTCTGATGATTCTCAGACCAGGTATAGACCGGAGACTGCCAATCATGACCCAGTGCCGCAACCACTTCCTGCGCCAGAAGAATTTCCTCACATTCATCGCAGTGCTGTCCCTCGGTCAAACCAGTTTCCTCACAGGTGGGGGGCACCGCCGGATCCGTTACAAGCTGCTGATGGGTAATCACGAAGGTATTGAAGCTATGGGATTTTGCCCACTGATGCGCATAGGAATGGCACACCGGGATCGTTATGCCGGACAGTTGGCTGCAGCCACTGAAAGCGGAATCAGCAATCACTGTCACGCTTTCCGGGATCGTGATCCCCGTCAGGCCGGTACAGCCACCGAAGGCATAGGTACCGAGCGTGTTCACGCTGTCCGGAAGCGTGATCGCCGTCAGCTCCACGCAATCTGCGAAGGCACTTTCTCCAATCGAGGTCAGACCGCTTCCGTAAGTCATTCCGGTCAGGCTGGCGCAGCCGCTGAAAGCGGAATTTCCGATGGAAGTCACCTTGTTCGGTATTGTCATCTCCGTCAGCGATGCGCAGCCAGCAAAAGCAGAATCGCCAATGGCCGTCACATTCGCCGGAATGGTTACCCCCGTCAGAAGCGCGCATCCGTCAAAAGCATTGTTTCCGATCAACATCACGCTGTCAGGCATGTTGACCGTCGTCAGCGCTGTAAAGCCTGCAAAGGCTGAAGCGCTGATTTCATTTGCGCCGGAAAGCACCGTTACAGTCTGAACAGAACTGAACGCGTCACTGAAGTATCCGGTCAGGTCCGTCACCGGGATGGTCAGTGCCGTGATGGCATTGCATCCCGCAAACGCATTGTCCCCGATCGCTATTTCACCC
>JAFRGU010000081.1 GCA_017433675.1 Clostridia bacterium | reverse complement strand
GCCACATCAAGAGCAGGAATGCTGAATGCTGCCCGGATCCGTGAGAGCGGAAGAACACCCGATCCGGCGGGAATGAATCCGGGAAGGAAAGTCCCGGGGCAGAACCAGATCGGATATCCCCCGGGAAGAATGGGTGCAGGGAACACAGACCGGGGCCGGATGAGCGAAGAAAGCAGGGCCCGGCTGGCGGACGCGAACCGCAACGCACTTCGGGCTGCATACGGGAACAGCCAGCGGGAAACCGGCGAAATCAATTCAAACGGATGGGACAACCTATCAGGAAAGCGGTATGGCCAGGAATTCTACGGCCGGAAACCCAACGGCCGGGATCCCCGGACACAGAAGAGCCTGCCGGAGCGGGAAGCGGCACGAACCTCACGGGGAGGACGGCTGCTGACCGGGCTGACGATCGCTCTGCTGATTTTGGGCCTGCTCCTGATCGGCATCATGATGATTCCGGAGGGTGCGACGGGCGTTCCTGGTACGGTTCGGGCTCTTCTGCGGGGGGAATCCCGGAAAAAGCAGGATCCAGGCAACCTTGTTAAGATTTTTTCCGCTGACGGGGCAGAATATCCTGTTCCGACGGATATTGTGTTCACCATTGCAACGGAGCCGGGTGTCACGGATGTTCGCATTGTGGATGGAGAAGGGGAAGAGATTCCTGCCGCCCGGGATAACGAAGGAGAGAAGGTTCCTTCGCTGTGGCAGCTGAGCTGGCATGTCGAAAAGGCGTGGGAAGGTTCCGTATGGCTGCAGCTGAAGACGGGCGGGGAATGGATGGAAACGGGGCGGAGCGCAGAGATCCGCGTGACAGTCCCGGCGCCGACGGAGACTGCAGCGCCGGTATCGCCTGAGAGCGTTGAGTTCACGCCCGCCACAGAAGCCCCTGCGCCGGAAAAAGAAGACGCGGAACAAATGACCGTCATTACGGAAACAAATGCTGCCTCCAAAGCACCGGAAAAGGACGGGGAAGAGGATACTCCAGCGCCTGAAAAAGCGGAAGAAACGGAAATAACAGAAGGCGAACCGGCGAAGGAGTATGCAGAAGCGGAAGAAGCAGACCCGGATGCCCTTTCTGAAGAAACTGAAGATGAGGATGATCCGGAACGGGGAAACAGGACCACGGATCCCGGGACGGAGCAATCCGAAGAAGGCCTGACCGGAGAGGAAATCCCGGAGAATTGGGACGGGGAGGCTCCGGAAGAGGGGACGGAGGAAAATGCAGCATCCGAAAACACCGGTTTGCAGGGACAGGCTGAACCGGGGACAGGTCCGGAAGCGAACGGCACAGGAGTGACTGCGGAGGAGACGGATCAGCCGAAGATGACCGTTACCGCAGCTGAAAGCGCGAATCCTGCCCTGATTGCGACGACCCAGATCTATAACGGGAACAAGAAGGTCAAAGAATATGCCCGATCTGCAGCGGATCAGATCCGGATGCCAACCCTGGGAGAATATACCAGGACGAAGATGGGTATTCTGACGTTCCGATCGGATGCTTTCCGGCAGAATGCCGCCACCGGCACTGTGGAAGGAATGAACGAACTTGAACTGGCCTGGACCGCAGAAGCCGGGAGCGCCAAAGGCAGCTCGGGCACGATGTACTACGGCGTCGGATGGGTCGGGCAGCCGGCTATCGTCAAATGGAGCAAAGAGGTCCGGGAACAGAGCGAGATGTATGATGCGAAGAAAGAGAAAACGGGCCTGCGGGAGGTAATCGTAGCCGGGCAGGACGGAAGAATCTACTTCCTGGATCTGAGCGACGGAACGGCAACACGGAACAGCATCAAACTGGGATATCCGATGAAGGGCAGCCCCAGCATCAGCCCGAGCGGAGCGCCTTACATGACGGTGGGGCAGTTCGCCAGAAAGATGGCGCGCGGAACCGGGACGATCGGGCTGAGACAGTACAACCTGTACAAAATGAAGGAGATGACCCTCATTGACGGGCTGGACGCGAAGAACAACCGTCCCTTCAACAATATCGGCTCCTTTGAAACTTCCGCGCTGATCGACCGGCGTACCAGCACACTCGTGACCGCGGGAACAAACGGGCTGCTGTACATCATCAAACTGAATCCGGAATTTGACTATGCCGCCGGTGTATACCAGCAGAGCCCGACACAGGTTGTCCTGCGGACCCGGGCAAAGGGCGAAAAGGATGCCAGCACGGCTGTGGAGGCCAGCGTAGCCATGTATGACCGCTATGTATACTATGCGGACATGGGCGGATACCTCCGGTGCGTGGACACCAACAGCATGGCTGTAGCCTGGGCCGTTGCGCTGGGGGACTCCGTTGAATCCACTCCGGCACTGGACTGGCACGGAACGGACGGTCTGGATCTGTACACGGCAACGGAGCTGAGCCTGCGGAAGAAGGGAGAGGCGGAGATCAAGTGCTTTGACGCGCTGAGCGGCGAGGAGCGGTGGAGCACGGGGATCGGCGTACAGAAAGATAAAAAGGGCAAGACCATCGCCGGGTTCCGGGCTTCTCCGGTGATCGGGCAGAACGGCCTGAGCGAGTACATCTACTATACAGTCAACAATCTGAACGATGCGGGCAGGGAAATCCTGAACCTGGGCGGAGATGTGGATAACGCAGTCATTGCGCTGCGGAAAGAGGACGGGCGTATTGTGTGGAGCTTCGGGCTGAGCGGACGCGGGTATTCCTCTCCGGTCGCAGTATATGACGAGAAAGGGAACGGTGCGATTATTCAATGCGCCGGGGACGGCAGCATCGTCATGCTGGACGGAATCAACGGCAAGGAGAAGGCAAACTACCAGATTGACGGGACGATTGAAGCAAGTCCGGCGGTCTACAACAATATCCTGGTTATTGCAACAACAGAGAAAAACAAGAACAATATTTACGGTATTCGCATCCAATAAATCCGGATGCAGCCTGACGCCGGAGATGATCCCCGGAGAAAGGAAAGCAGGAAGATGGCCAAATATCTGGTGGCACTGGATCAGGGAACAACCAGTTCCCGGGCAATTGTTTTTTCCGCGGATGGGAAGATCATTGCTTCCCATGCCGTTGAGTTTCCCCAGCACTATCCGCATCCCGGATGGGTCGAGCATGACCCGGAAGACATTCTGGAGAGCCAGATTGCCGCACTGCAGGAGGCGGTGCATCTGAGCGGAGTGGACGCCGGGGAAATTGCTGCGATCGGTATCACCAATCAGCGGGAAACAACCCTCCTGTGGGACCGGCAGACGGGGAAATGCGTCGGAAACGCGATTGTCTGGCAGTGCCGGCGGACGGCAAAGATCGTAGAGCAGCTGATGGCGGACGGATATGGGGACATGATCCGGAAAAAGACGGGACTGATTCCGGACGCTTATTTTTCCGGGACGAAGCTGAAATGGATGCTGGATTATTACAATCTGCATGAAAAAGCAGCCAGCGGAGAGCTCTGTTTCGGGACGGTGGACTCTTTCCTGTGCTGGAATCTGCTGACGGGGCGCCCCCATGTAACAGATGCGACGAACGCCGGGCGTACAATGCTGTTCAACCTCATTTCCCAGGACTGGGACGACGAGCTGCTGGGGCTGCTGGGAATCCCCAGGGCATGCCTCCCGGAGGTTGTGGATTCTTCCGGGATGATCGGGATGCTGGATCCCGCCATTCTGGGACGGCCGATTCCCGTGACGGGCATGGCCGGGGACCAGCATGCAAGCCTGTTCGGGCAGGCCTGCTGGCAGGTGGGGGATATCAAGAACACCTATGGAACGGGATGCTTTATGCTGATGAACACCGGGGACCAGCCGGTGCGAAGCGAGAACGGACTGCTGACAACGATGGCCTGGCGAATCGGCGGAAAACCGACCTATGCGCTGGAGGGCAGCGTGTTCATGGGCGGAGCCACGATCCAGTGGCTGCGGGATGAGATGAAAATGCTTACGCGCGCCTCTGAGAGCGAGAGGCTGGCGGAGAGTGTTACCAGCACCGGCGGGGTTTATCTGGTGCCGGCAATGACCGGCCTGGGTGCGCCGTGGTGGGATATGTACAGCCGGGGAACCCTGGTGGGCATGACCAGGGGTACCGGACGGGCCCATATCGTTCGGGCGGCCCTGGAGGCGATTGCTTACCAGAGTGAGGATCTGATGCAGGCCATGATCCGGGACAGCGGCAGGCAGCCGGAGCATCTGCAGGTTGACGGCGGAGCGAGTGCCAATGCCTTCCTGATGCAGTTCCAGGCGGATATCAGCAATATCAAAGTGATTCGCCCCCGGGTGCTGGAAACCACTGCCCTGGGCGCGGCACTGCTGGCAGGGCTGGGATGCGGACTGTACAGCGGAACGGAGGAGATTGCCCACCTCTGGGAGAAGGATCTGGAATTCACACCCCGGATGGACGAGGCGACCCGCAGAATGAATCTGAAAGGCTGGCATAAGGCCGTGAACCGGGCCCTGGACTGGGCGGAACACTGAGCGGGCAGGAGAAAACCCGAAGCGGTCGGAGAACGGAAATCAGTTTAGAGAAAAATCGAAACGCCCCGGAGAACGGAAATGAATCCGGAGAAAAACTGAAGTGCCCCGCAGAACGGAAAAGAAACCGAAACGGGCAGGAGGACGAAAGCAACCAAAATGTTTGATAATAATAACGAAAACAACCCGGTGCGGAAGCCGCTGATGTTCTATGTGCTGACGGCTGTGACGGTGATTCTGCTGCTGAACATGTTCATCTTTCCCCTGCTGATGACCCGGCAGGTGCAGGTGATCGGATACAGCGATTTTATTACCTGGGTCGAGGAAGGAAAGGTCAGCGAGGTTTCGCTTGCGCAGGATTCAGACCAGATCATTTTTGTGGCGACCAATGACATCGGTCAGGAGGAGCTGTACAAGACCGCGGTGTTCCCGGATGAGGGGCTGATCGAACGGCTGCAGAAGGCCAACGTCAAATTCAGCGCGGAAATCCCGACTCAGAACAATATGCTGCTGAGCTTTGTGCTGAGCTGGGTGTTGCCCATTGTCATATTTATGGGACTGGGCCGGCTGCTGAGCAACCAGCTGGGAAAACGCATGGGCGGCGGGATGAATGCCCTGAGCTTCGGGAAAGCAAACGCGAAAATTGTAGCGGACAAGGAAACGGGGGTCACCTTTGCTGATGTGGCCGGAGAAGAGGAAGCAAAGGATGCGCTGAAGGAAATCGTGGACTTCCTGGAGCACCCGGATAAATACGCCGGGATCGGGGCGAAGCTGCCCAAGGGAGCGCTGCTTGTCGGCCCGCCCGGAACCGGCAAAACCATGCTGGCCAAAGCGGTGGCGGGGGAAGCGAAGGTTCCCTTCTTCTCCATCAGCGGGAGCGAGTTCGTGGAAATGTTTGTGGGTATGGGTGCCGCCAAGGTGCGGGATCTGTTCAAGCAGGCGAACGAGAAGGCGCCGTGTATCGTTTTCATCGATGAAATCGATACGATCGGCAAAAAACGGGATGGCGCCGGAGCCATCGGCGGAAATGACGAGCGGGAACAGACACTGAATCAGCTGCTGACGGAAATGGACGGCTTTGACGGGAAGAAAGGCGTTGTGATTCTGGCGGCGACCAACCGGCCTGAATCCCTGGATCCCGCGCTGCTTCGGCCGGGGCGGTTTGACCGGCGGATTCCGGTGGAGCTTCCCGATCTGCAGGGCCGGGAGGCGATTCTGCGGGTCCATGCCAAGAATGTCCGGTGCAGCGGAGGAATCGACCTGAAGGAGATCGCGCGGGCAACCAGCGGCGCCTCCGGCGCGGAGCTGGCGAACATCATCAACGAAGCTGCCCTGCGGGCGGTGCGCCTGGGACGGAACGAGATCAACCAGAACGACCTGATGGAAAGCGTGGAGACGGTCATCGCCGGGTACCAGCGGAAGAACGCCGTCATGAGTGAGACGGAGAAGCGGATTGTCTCCTACCATGAAATCGGTCATGCACTGGTGGCGGCCATGCAGACCCACAGCGCGCCGGTTACCAAAATTACGATTATTCCACGAACCTCGGGCGCGCTGGGATACACCATGCAGGTGGATGAGGACGAGCACTACCTGATGAGCAAAGAGGAGCTGCGAAACAAGATCGTGACTCTGACGGGCGGACAGGCGGCTGAGGAGCTGGTCTTCCACTCCATTACCACGGGGGCCTCCAACGACATCGAGAAGGCCACCAAGCTGGCACGGGGGATGATTACCCGGTACGGCATGGGGGACTTCGGCATGGTGGCGATGGAAACCGTAACCAACCAGTATCTGGGCGGAGATACCTCCCTGAGCTGCAGCGCAGCCTATTCGGAGAAGATTGATGACCAGGTGGTGGCGCTGGTGAAGGAAGCGCGGGCAAAGGCGGACACCATCCTGCGGGAGAATGAAACGAAGCTGCATGAACTGGCGGAATACCTGCTGAAGAAGGAAACGATTACCGGAGAAGAGTTTATGCAGATACTGAATGCAAAACCGGCTCAGCCGGTACTGACCGCTGAGCAGGAGACTGCGGAAAAGTAAAGGCCGCAATAAGCCCGGCCGGAGTGCTCCAACCCCCGTTTTCCTGCGGGAAACGCAATGAAGAACGGCACAGCAGGGAGGAAAAGATGAGAAAGGCAATCAAACAGATCGCGGTCTGTGCTGTATTGCTGCTCCTTTTCTGCCTGGTATGCCGTTTTGCATTTTACCGAAGCTATACCGCATTTATCCCGCTGCAGCCGGGGACTGAGGAAAACTTCCGGGAACCGGGGCTGTTCCCGGAAATCGAGGAGCCGGAGGTGCTGCGTGTCGGAGAACCCCGGATTCGGGACGGGTACATGCAGGTAGCCATCCAGCCGGAGCAACGGGGTGAAACAGATCTGATTTTCCGGGGAAAAAACGGGGAGGAAACACCGCTGCATGTTCTTCGGGTCAGCCGGTTTCATACCGTCTATGACATGAATACAGGCGATTTTACCGGGGCGAATGCCGTACTGATTGCAGTGACCATGTTCTGGCTCCTGGTGAGCGCTATCATGCTGTGGCACTTCCGACAGGCAAAGGGCCCCGCCTTTTACGCCTATGCATCGGTCTATTACGCGGGGTTCTTTTTATTCGCCCTGACAACGGGGCTGACGATGCTGCGCGTCACTGCCAACCATCTGGTCCGGCCGGCCGAGTATTCCATGATGGCCGCCTACGGTACAATCAACAGCGCCAGCATTTCATTCATGCAGATGACAACCCCGCTGATGCTGGCTTTTGCCATTGCCATGGCAGTCAGCAATATTGTGCTGCTCCGGCATATGCGGCCCCGGGTCCAGAATGTGCTGGGCCTCCTCATCAGCGGGCTGCTGATCGGCGGGGAAGTGCTGGGCTGGGTCCTGTTCAGCCGGGATTTTTCCGGTTCGGAATGGGAAGGCCGGATTCGGAACACCCTGGAGAATACCTACGCCACGGTGTTCGTCTACTTTGAATGCATGCTGATGGGATCAGTCATCTGCGGAATCCGGGCGGTCCGGTACGAGCCAGTGAGGGATAAGGATTTTATTATCATTCTGGGATGCTGGTTTCGGCGGGACGGCAGCCTGCCGCCGCTGCTGCGGGGACGGGTGGATCGGGCCCTGGCTTTCTGGCGGGAACAAAAGAAAGCTACCGGAAAAGAAGCCGTTTTTATTCCTTCCGGCGGACAGGGATGGGATGAACTCATGCCGGAAGCAGAGGCCATCCGGCGGTATCTGCTGAGCCAGGGCGTGCCGGACAGGCTGATCCTGCCGGAAAAGCAATCCGGCAACACACTGGAAAATATGCTCTTTTCCAAAGAGGTGATTCGTGATATCAACCCGGAGGGCAAGACCATTTTTGCAACAACAAACTACCATGTGTTTCGCAGCGGAGTCTGGGCCGGACTGGCGAACCTGCCGGCGGAAGGAATCGGGAGCCGGACAAAATGGTGGTTCTGGCCCAATGCCTTCATGCGGGAGACAGTGGGGCTGCTGCAGAAGCGATGGTGGCAGGAGACCCTGTTTCTGATCCTGCTGATCGGGTTTTTCAGCCTGCTTTCGATGACGGTGGGATAATCTGACGGCCGGGCGAAGAACGATGGCGTTCCCGGAAGCGGGAAACTACTCCCGGGAATACACGCCGTTTTCGTCAATCAGGAAAGGAGCCTGATTTCCCTCAATAAACATGGCATCCCCGAAGGAGAAGAAACGGTAACGCTCCTGAACGGCCGACCGGTATACATCCAGCGCAAACTCCCGGCCCAGAAAAGCGCTGACCAGCATCAGAAGCGTGCTCTGCGGAAGATGAAAATTGGTAATCAGGGCATCCACGGCCTTGATCTTCACACCGGGATAGATAAAGATCTTTGTTTCCCCGGCGCCGGGCCGGATGGTTCCGTCATCGTCGGACATGGTTTCCAGGGTTCGGACTGAGGTTGTTCCCACGCAGACGATCCGTCCGCCGGCAGCCCGGAGATGGTTCAGGGTGTCCGCTGCCTCGGGTGTGACCTGACAGAATTCAGAATGCATTTCATGACGGGAAACATCTTCCACCTTCACGGGACGGAAGGTTCCCAGACCCACATGCAGGAGGACGGGAACGACGGTGATTCCTTTCCGGCGCACCTGATCCAACAGCTCCGGTGTAAAATGGAGACCGGCGGTCGGCGCCGCTGCAGACCCTTCCTGTTTCGCATAGACAGTCTGGTAGCGCTCCGGGTCTTCCAGCTTTTCATGAATATAAGGCGGAAGGGGCATCTCTCCAAGACGGTCCAGCAGCTCTTCAAAAACGCCATCGAAATGGAAGCGGACCCGGCGCCCGCCGGTTTCCGGGATATTTTCCAGCATTTCACAACGGAGCAGACCGCTGCCGAAGGAACAGAACGAACCCGGCTTCAGACGACGCCCGGGCCGAACCAGCGCTTCCCAGTCCGTCGTGTTTTCCCGGCGAAGCAGCAGTACCTCCACCGGGACGCCGGTATCTTCCTTTTCTCCCAGAAGCCGGGCGGGGATCACCCGTGTTTCATTCACCACCAGGGCATCCCCGGGATGCAGATATTCCAGAATATCATAAAAATGTCGGTGTTCAAGGGTGCGCGTCTGCCGATGGACAACCAGAAGCCGGGAATGATCCCGGGGCTCCATGGGTGTCTGGGCAATCAGCTCCTCCGGCAGGAAATAATCAAAATCTGCGGTTTTCATCAGTCATCCTCCACAGGGAAAGACAGCCGGGAGTATCCCGGCCGTCCAGTCAGATTTCCATTTTCAGCTGTGCTTCTGCCGCCGCGGCAGGCATCTGTTTCTTCATATGGGCCCAGGCGGCCGGAGTACAGATCCGGCCCCGCGGTGTTCTCTGCAGGAAGCCAAGCTGCATGAGATAAGGTTCGTAAACATCTTCGATGGTAACGGCATCCTCCCCGGTGGTGGCAGCCAGGGTATCCAGCCCGACCGGCCCGCCCGCAAACTTATCCATCATCGCTGAGAGCATGTTCCGGTCTACCTTGTCCAGCCCAAGTTCGTCCACATCAAGCAAAATCAGGGCTTCCCGCGCAATGTCCCGGCTGATATGGCCACCGGCCCTGACCTGGGCATAATCGCGGACGCGTTTCAGCATCCGGTTGGCAATCCGGGGCGTCCCCCGGCTGCGCCGGGCGATTTCCAGGAGTCCGTCTTCATCGGCATCAACGCCCAGAATGCCTGCGCTGCGGCGGACAATTTTACTCAGGTCTTCCGGGGAATACATTTCCAGGCGGAAAAGCATGCCAAAGCGGTCCCGCAGGGGGGCGGAGAGCTGACCGGCCCGGGTCGTTGCGCCGACAAGGGTAAACTTCGGAAGATCCACCCGGATGCTGCGGGCGGTGGGACCCTTGCCGATCATGATATCGATGGCATAGTCTTCCATCGCGGGATACAGGACTTCCTCCACCTGGCGGCTGAGACGGTGAATCTCATCGATGAAGAGAACGTCCCCCGCATTCAGGTTGCTGAGAATGGAAGCCAGATCCCCGGGGCGCTCGATGGCCGGACCGCTGGTGACGCGGATCGACTGGCCCATTTCGGCGGCAACAATGCAGGCCAGGGTTGTTTTGCCAAGGCCCGGAGGACCGTAGAGGAGCATATGATCCAGCGCGTCGTGACGGGAAAGGGCGGCCTGAATATAGATCCCAAGGCTGTCCTTTACGGCCTGCTGCCCCACATAATCCTTCAGCGTGTGGGGACGGAGGGTCTGCTCCACCGTATTATCCTCCGGCGTGAATCCGGAAGCGACAATTCTTTCTTCTTCCATCCTTTTCCTCCGAGCAGTTCTTCCGGTTTTTCCCGGATGATTCCGGGTGAATCACATATCGGTTTTACATCCCGGCCATGGAACGAAGAGCCAGCCGGATCAGCTCTTCAGCCCGGTCGCTTTGATCCTTCACTGCGGAAACCGCATTCCGGGCTTCCAGAGAGGAGTATCCCAGCGCCGTCAGCGCTTCGATTGCTTCTATCACATGGTCTGCTGGAACTGCGGCGGAACCGGATGGCTCGGTACTGTCCGTCCGGGCGGAGACATCCGCCTGGGTGACCTTTTCCTTCAGCTCCAGCGCGATGCGCTGGGCTGTTTTTTTCCCGATCCCCGGCGCCCGGGAGAGAGCCGCCACATCCCCCAGAAGAATCGCCAGATTCAGATCCCGAAGGGGCATGGCGCCCAGCAGGCCGAGCGCGGTTTTGCTGCCCACCCCGGACACGGATGTCAGCTGAAGGAACATCTGCTTTTCTTCCTTTGTAGCGAAACCGAAAAGCTCCATGGCATCATCCCGGACATTCAGGACGGTGTGGCAGCGCATTTTCTCCCCCAGCGCCGGAGCTGCCTGCAGGGTATTATTGGAACAGTTCAGCTGCCAGCCGACGCCGGCTGACAGAATCACCAGAAAGCCATTTCCCTTTTCACAGACCTGGCCTTCAATAAAAGCATACATTCCATTCTCTCCTTCATGATGTCCCTGCGGCTGCTGTTTCCCTGCTTCCGTTATCCAGAAGGATCCTGTGATCCGGCAGCGGACCGCAAATCCCCGTTTATCGTGCGGACGATTCCTCCAGGATCTTTTTCATGGCCGCGCAGGCCCTGGCCCGATGACTGATGCTGTTTTTTTCCTCTTCTGAGAGCTCTGCAAAGGTTTTTCCCAGCGGTTCATACAGAAACAGGGGATCATAACCGAAGCCGCCGCTTCCCCGCCGCTCCCGCAGGAGCACTCCGGGGCATTTTCCTTCCGCTACCAACGGCTCCATACCGGGACGCTTCAGCGCCAGGGCACTGACGAAATGGGCGGTTCTGTTCTCCTGATGTTCCATCCTGGCCAGAAGAAGATCATTATTGGCTTCATCATCTCCATGCCTGCCGGCATAACGGGCGGAATAGACGCCCGGTTCTCCGCCCAGTGCGTCCACCATCAGCCCGCTGTCATCCGCCAGAGCGGGCAGACCTGTTGCGGCGCAAACCGCTTCCGCCTTAATGACGGCATTGGCGGCGAATGTGTCGCCATTTTCCGGGATGTCTTCCGTGAACCCGGCAGCCGACATGGGAAGAACGGCATAATAATCCCGGAAGATCTCCCGGAGCTCCTTCAGCTTATGGGGGTTGCCAGTAGCGGCCAGCAGCACGGGTTTCCCGCAAAGATGACAGGCCCGGTCCCCCAGGGCTTCCCGCTGGGCAGCCATGAGCTCCCGTGTGCCTTTTTCCCCGAAGACCAGCAGCTGGTCCAACTCTTTCCGGCTGAAAGCACGGCCTTCGCCGGTGCCCTGGAGTTCGATCAGATCCCCCTGCTCATTCATGACAAAATTCATATCCACCTGTGCCCGGCTGTCTTCCGCGTAGCAGAGATCCAGGCAGGGATCATTATCCACGATGCCGCAGGAAACGGCGGCAACCTGATGGCGGATCGGCGAGGAAAGCAGCTTTCCCTCTGCAATCAGCCGATCAACAGCGCAGGTGAGTGCAACCATCGCCCCGGTGATGGAGGCCGTGCGCGTGCCGCCGTCTGCTTCCAGCACATCGCAGTCCAGCGTAATGGTCCGTTCCCCCAGCGCCTGCAGATCCACGGCCTGACGGAGAGAGCGGCCGATCAGACGCTGAATCTCCACACCCCGGCCGTCCTTTTTAATCCCATCGCGCTTTTTCCGCTCCTTTGTCGAAGCCGGCAGCATGGCATATTCCGCCGTCAGCCAGCCCTGTCCTTTTCCGCGCAGAAAGGGAGGAACGCCTTCCTCGACACTGGCTGTACAGATGACCCGGGTTCCACCGGTGGCAATCAGGCAGCTGCCGGCCGCGGTTTTTACAAAATCCACCTGGATCGAAACCGGACGCTTCTCCTCCGGCTGTCTTCCATCAAAACGCATGACATTCGCCCCCGATATAAAAAAATGAATGGATGAAGACCCTTCATCCTTCTTCCTCATCGGACGGATTCAATTTTATCGGATTCCACAGAGCCTGTCAATCTTGACTTTTGGCCCTCCCAAGGCTAACATAGCACGCAGACTGAAAGAAACGGAGCGGAACATTGATCGTACTGGGAATTGATCCGGGCTATGCCCTGATGGGCTGGGGAGTCGTGGAATCAGAAGGCAGCCGGATGAAGCTGATCAACTACGGATGCGTGGAAACGAAGGCAGGTGTACCCATGCAGACCCGGCTGCGGACCCTGCAGCTGGGCGTACGGGACCTGCTCCGGATTTACAGACCGGACGATGTGGCCTTTGAAGAACTCTTTTTCGCGCGAAATGTGACGACAGCCCTGATGGTCGGCGCCGCCCGCGGCGCAGCGATTATTGCCGCCGCGGAATATACGGAGAACTTGTATGAATACACACCGATGCAGATCAAGCAGGCGGTGACCGGGTACGGCAAGGCGGATAAAAAGCAGGTTCAGCAGATGGTGAAGCTGCTGCTGCACATGGATCAGATCCCCCGGCCGGATGACGCGGCCGATGCCATCGCATGCGCAATCACGCACTGTCAAACCGGGCCGGCCAAAGCTCAATTTCTGATGAAATGAGTTTTCCGTGGGAGAGATTCCGTTTTTTTCCACTCCTCGCTGAGCAGGGCTATGGAAATTACAGGGGTTTCACTGGAGAAAAGCGGGGAAAAACCAAAACCAGGCTGGATTGTGAATAACGCGGTTTGAAGCATCAAATAAAAAAAGGAATTTGTCAAAAAATATCGTTGAATTTTTCACAAATCCCTGCTATAATATTCTTCGTTAACGAAATATCCAATCGACACTGACTGGAGGCGTCCATGAAAAACTCCAATGAATTGTGTCTTCCCTTGTGTTTGCCCTTTGCCTGCTTTGAAGCTGAATCCCGGAACATGGAGATGGCCAATCAAACGCCGTTTTATTCCCATTACTACGCGGAAATGCTTCTGGTGCAGGAAGGGATGCCGCACCTGACCCTTGACCAGGAAGAACTGGATCTCCGGCCGGGGGAGGTCGTGATGATCTGTCCCCGCGTCCGTCACCGGATCAGCGTGGCCGATGATGAACGGTTCCATATGATCGTGCTACGGATGGATCCGGACAGGATTCCTTCTTTTCCGGACTACGCGCCCGGGCTGAAAAGCATTCTGGCGGAAGTCCGCCGGGCTCAGGCACCCATGCGGATTCCTGCAGAGGAAGTGAAGAAGATCGGCCTGCCGTCTCTGTTTACGCAGATTCTCCAGGAGATAAAGGAGCGCCGTTACGGCTATGATATGGGAATCACTTCCTGTCTGGGGATTCTGTGCCTGCTGATGGTCCGGTTCTGGATGGCCCATGGGGTTGTTCTGCCCAGCCGGGAAACGCAGGTGGATCCGATTTATTCTCTTTCCGCGTATATCCAGAGTCATCTTCGGGAAGGCCTTCGGGTCGAGGATCTGGCGGAATACTGCGGACTCAGCTATCCCTGGTTTGCCAAGAAATTCCGGGATATCTACGGAATCAGCTGCAAGGATTACATTGAACAGATCCGGGTTGCCCGCGTTGAGCAGTTTCTGCTTTTCACTGACCTGGATCTGGCGGAGATCAGTGAAGTAAACGGATATGCGGACTGCAGCCATATGATCAAAAATTTCAAGCGGCTTATGGGAATTACACCCGGCCAGTACCGCCTGCAGCAGCGATAAAAAAAGAAGGAAACGGAACAGCCCCGGCGAATAATAAAGCCGGGGCATTGCTTTATGCCTGCGCCGATCGGCCCGGCAGCGAAACAGGCCTTTTCAGCAGCGTATCGGGACCGACTGTGGACGGAAAGCGAACGATGCAGCAACCCGGAGAACGGGTATCGAAGGGCAGAAGAGAGGGACAGAGATTGAGGGAGAGAATCCGAAAGCTGTTTACCGGAATGTGGAATATTCCGAATGTGCTGACCATTATCCGGCTGGCGCTGATTCCGGTGTTTATTATCGTATACTATAACGGGCATCCGCATCAGGCACTGGCGGTCTTCTGTCTGGCCAGCTTTACGGACATGCTGGATGGGATTCTGGCCCGGAAACTGAACCAGATCACGGACTTCGGGAAGCTGTTTGATCCGCTGGCGGACAAGCTGATGGTGCTGACCGCGCTGTTCTGCCAGGGCGCGGCCGGGATTTTCCCCTGGGAGGCCATCATCATCGTCCTGGTGAAGGAGCTGATCATGATGACCGGCAGCGTCTACATGCTGAACAAGGGCGTGGTGGTCTATGCGAACTATTTCGGCAAAACCGCGACGGTGTGCTTCATCGCCAGCCTGATCCTCAGTTTTTTCCACCAGGAGCTGGTGGAATGGGGCCGGCCCCTGGACCAGTACCTGCTGTGGATCTCCGTCGGCCTGACCATCCAGGCGCTGATTTCCTACGTGGTGTCCTGCTGGAAGCAGCTCCGGCATATGGAGAAGAAGGAAGAAACCGAAAAAAAGGAATGAAAACGCGGACGATGATCCGCACCCTGATTTCCCGGCTGCGCGCCGGGGTTTTTTTTCCACCGGTCTCCCCTCAGCGGAACCGGCACAGGAAAAAAATAAAAAATCCCCTTGCGTAAGGTATTGCTTGTTACGCAGCGTCATGCAGTAAAATGCATGGCGCAAGGAGGTGAGCGCTATGTCAAAGTACACGACGGGAGAGCTTGCAAAACTATGCGGGGTGACAGTCCGGACCGTTCAGTATTATGATACCCGCGGCATCCTGACTCCCAGCGACCTTTCCGAAGGCGGAAGACGGCTCTATTCGGAAGACGATCTGAAGCAAATGAAGATCATCTGCTTCCTGCGGGAGCTGGATCTTTCGATCGACGCGATTTCCCAGATCCTGAAGGAAGAGCATCCCGAGAAAGTGATCTCCCTGCTGATCGAACAGCAGGAGAAAGCCCTTTCGGAAGAAATCGCTGACAAAGAGGAAAAGCTGGAAAAGCTGCGGGGACTGAAAAACGGACTGAAAAGCCAAGAGACGTTCTCCCTCGAATCCATCGGTGACATAGCCGTATTTATGGAAAGCAGGAAAAATCTCAGAAAAATGCACCGGATGATGATCCTGACCGGAATCCCGGTAACGGCACTACAATGGTTTTCCATCATATTCTGGATTGTCAGGGGCATCTGGTGGCCGTTTGTCCTCTGGGCACTGGTGGCTGCGGTCTGGGGGACGCTGGTCAGCCGGTACTACTTCAATCACGTCAAATACATTTGTCCCGAATGCCATGAGGTGTTCAGGCCTGCCCTGAAGGAAGCCTTTTGGGCAAATCATACGCCAACTGCCCGCAAGCTGACCTGCATTGCGTGCGGCCATAAGGGCTTCTGCGTGGAGATCTGGGGAGGCGGCAAAGAATGACCGCGTTTGAGAACATCGCCATTGGCAGGAGCAGCATTCCCGCTTTGAGCATCACAGCCATTCTGATGACTGCGATTGCGGCCGTTTTCTTTCTCTACTGGCGCAGAAAGCATCAGGAACAGACGAGTCTCCGATATCTCATTGCCGGAGCGGCTGGATTTATGGTTTCTGCCCGCGTGCTGGAGCTCGGGGTGCATTATTTCTGTATCCTTGCGGATACTCCCGCTTCCCGATTCATCAACGGAAACACAGCCGCTTTCGTCCTGTACGGAACCATGACGGCGGGCGTTTTCGAAGAGTGCGGAAGGCATATCGTGCTGAAATACATCATGAAAAAGAACCGTACCCCTGAAAATGCGGTTCTGTATGGGATCGGCCACGGCGGGATCGAGGTACTGGCCGTGCTTCTGCCTGCGATCATGAGTTATCTTGTCATTGCCATCACGTTCTCCAAAGGAGCGACGGAAGAAGCACTGGCCGCGCTGAAGATCACGGAGGAAACCGCCGCGGCGGCGCTTCCGTCCGTTCAGGCCGCCGCTGCGTTCGATTACGGGATGATGGCGTTCAATGTCATTGAGCGGCTGTTCGCAATGCTTCTGCACATCGGGCTCACGGTCATTGTGTTTTACGGCGTGACCGGCGCAGGAAAAGGAACCCTGCCGCTGGCGATCCTGCTGCATATGCTGATGGATACGTTCCCCGCCCTGTACCAAAGGGGCGCGGTGCCGCTCTGGACGGTCGAGGTCTGGGCTGCCTTCTGGACTGCGGTCATCGGTTTCATTGCAGTCAGACTGTATCGAAAAATGAAAGAGCGGACGATGAGCTGAACCTCAAGCTGTCATCGGCACCAGGCATCTGATCGTTTCCCGGCTGCAAAGAATCCAGCTGGAACAGATATGCTTCTGACATTGTTTTAAAAAAATCCGGTAAAGTCAATGGTATAAAAAGGATGCTCGAGCAATATGGGATCGACCGGACGGAAACGATGGCTTTTGGTGATGCAGATAACGACATAGATATGCTCCGATTTGCGTAAATTGGCATATAGTCAATCGTGCGTCGCAGATGTGTATACTTTTGACTGCTTCATCCCAATTTGAAGATCAAAAGGCGAACAGGAGAACCGGAAGATATCTTAATTTTCTTTGGTGCGTCGGCGGGACAGATTTCCCGATATCACGTCCCGTGCTATAATTATCACAAAACATCAGAAGGAGTAAACAGCATGTTGATTGTTACGACGGAAAACATCTCCGGCAAAGAGACGGAAATGCTCGGCATTGTCAAAGGCAGCACCATTCAGACGGTAAACGCCTTCCGCGACATTGGCGCCGGTCTGAAGACGCTCATTGGCGGCGAACTGAAGAAGTACAACGAGATGATGGATTCGGCGCGCAAGATCGCAACGGAGCGCATGATCGAGGAAGCAGAGCGGCTGGGTGCGGATGCCATTGTTGCGGTGCGTTTTACCACTTCGTCCATTATGCAAAGCGCCGCCGAAATCATGGTTTACGGGACGGCGGTCAAGTTCAGGTGACGGGAGGAAAACACCATGGAATTTGCTGGAAACAAGTCAGTTATTACACCAGAGGCTGTCTTTATCATCGGCACCTATGATGAGAGCGGCGTTCCCAATGCGATGAATGCCGCTTGGGGAATGCAGAGCGACATGAATGAGATCACCATCATGCTTGGTAAGCACAAAACAACCGACAACTTCGAAAAGACGGGCGCTTTCACAGTCGCTTTCGGAACTGCGGACACCGTGCTGATTTCCGACTACTTCGGTGTGGAAACCGGCAACAAGGTTAACAAGATCGAGAAGGCCGGCTGCCATGTGCACAAAAGCAGCCATGTCAATGCGCCGATCATTGAAGAGTACCCGCTGACGCTGGAGTGCAAGGTTAAGTCCTGGGATCCTGAAACCGGCTACCTCATTGGCGAGATTGTTGCGTCGCAGGCTGACGAAAGCATTCTGACTGACGGCAAGGTGGATCTGGGCAAGCTGAAGCCCATCATCTTCGATCCGTCCTTCAATGTCTATCGCGTGGTCGGCGAACCGGTGGGCAATGCTTTCAAGGATGGACTGAAGCTGAAGTGATGATGATGGTGTATTGGCATTCAACCTGTATATCCGGATTATTCCAGCGCAAAGAAAAGCCTGACAGATTTTTCTGCCAGGCTTTTGCGATGCAACGCTGCTTTCGCGCTTCAGCCTTTCGGTCATGAACCGGTATATGCCATGATTACGGCCTGTACGAAACTCAGTCGTCATCATTCCGGTAATTGTTCCTGAGCCACAGCTCCAGTAAAGTCATGCCGCCCGTGACCTGTTCCATTTCGTTCAGATTCAGTTCCTGTTTGTTCATTTCCTTATTCTCTTTGGTATTCATTGCTTTAATCTCACTTTCCCGCATAATGCGTTTCTTATTTTGTGCAGGTGCTGTATTGCTTCCTGCACTCATAGATACGGGGTGGCAAAAACCTCTGGCAGTATGGAGAAGTCTTGTTTACAGAGCGTTTACAGAGCATTCTCATTGTGATCAAAACCAATATTAATAATATGTGAAGAATCTATATTATTAGTATTGGCGGTATCTTCACTTCCCGCATCTGACGAAATATAATAGGGACGGATCATGATTCGGGAGGGCAGAGAAATGAAGCTGACACTTGCGGAGAACATCCGCGTCTTTCGGAAAGAAAAAAGATTAACGCAGGAACAGTTTGCTGAAGCACTCGGGGTTACCGTTGGATCGGTATACAAATGGGAATCAGGGCAGATGACACCTGAGCTTAACATGCTCGTTAATATTGCGGACTTTTTTGACACCTCGATGGATGCGCTTCTGGGCTACAGAACAAAGAATAACCGGGTGGACGCCCTGATGAAGCGATTAACGGATTACTGCCGTGTCAGGAATCGTGAGGCGCTCAATGAAGCAGAGAAAGCCCTCAAAAAGTATCCTAATTCCTTTGAGGTGGTGCATGGCTGCGCTCAGGTATACGCTTTCTTTGGTGTTGGAAGCAGGGATCATGCTGAAACCAGACGAGCTTTGGAATTATATGAACAGGCAAAGCTTCTGATTTCGCAAAACCACGATCCCAAGATCAATGAGCAGACGATCAGCGGCGAAATGGCCAGCGCCTGGAGGCTTCTGGATGAACGAGAAAAATGCATTGAACTGCTGAAAAAGAACAATGCAGGCGGTATCTACAGCGATGACATCGGTTTGGCGTTAGCGCTGGATCTGAAACGGTATGAGGAAGCGGAACCGTTCCTGTCGGAAGCGCTGCTGATGAACCTCATTGGATTGGTCGATTCTGTTTCCGGATATGCGCTTATCCTGTGCCACCGCAAAGATTACGTGGCCGCAAGAAAAATGCTGTCTGGATTCATCGATTATCTGTGCCTATTTAAAGAGGGTAAAAAAACAGATTTCACTGACAAAATCATGGCAAGCATGGTTATGGCAATGGCTTATGTATACACTCTGGAAGGGAAGACGGAAGAGGCAAGGGAATGCCTTCGAAAAGTTCTTGCATTTGTCCGGCAGTTTGACGCTGCCCCGGATTACGGGATACAGACGTTTCGTTATCCTGCGTTCCATCAGGATGCTGTCTTCAGTGATGGTTTTGGCGTATCAGCAGCGGAAAGTGCTGAGACGCTCCTGAATCTGCTGGGCAATCAGAAGCTGTCCCAAATGTGGAAGGAGATCAGTATACATGAGCCATGAAACGAAACCAGCCAATACTTTTCAAAACAGAAACTTTCGGCTGGTCTTTCTGGGGGCGCTGGTTTCAGAACTGGGGGCGATTCTGTACAGCTTCGCCGTTGGCTTCTATATTCTGGAAATCAGTGATAACAATGCTTTCCTGCAAGGTTTGTATCTTGCCCTGTGCGGTGTCGCCCTGCTTTTGTTCACGCCTGTGGGCGGTGTGCTGGGAGATCGTATCAACAAGGCAAAAATCATGTACATCTGCGATTTCATGAAGGGCGGGATGATCGTGCTGGCGACCGTGCTGATGATGATCTTACCGTCATCGGCAGCCCATATCGCTATCCTGTTCGTCCTCGGTATTCTGGGCAATGCTGTCAGCGGCATCTTCGATCCTGCCGCCGGAGCCATGCTGCCGAACATCGTGGAGCCGGAGCAGCTGCAGCAGGCCAATGCATATTTCTCCGTCAAGAGTTCCATGGAGTCGATCCTGGGTGTTGTGCTGGCCGGCCTCTTGTATGCGGTGCTTCCCATCAACATACTCTTCCTGGCGGTTGGTGCGTGCTTTATCGCTTCCGGCGTCTCGGAAATGCTGATCCGCTATGATCACACGACTTCCGCAGAACCGATCACAATCCGCCTTGCAGTTTCGGATATGAAGGACGGCATTCTGTATCTGAAAAGCCAGAAAGCCATTATGGCGATTCTTGGCGCAGCGCTGTTCATTAACTTCTTCATCACGCCTGTGACCGGGAATTTCATCCCCTATTTCATCAGAACGGATTTGGGGACTGCTCCGGCTTATCTGTTTGACAGCCTTTTGAAACCGGAGATGTGGTCCTCCGTGTTCAGCGCCTGCATCGGGGCCAGCTCCCTGATCGGTGCAGTGATGATCAGCGCCAGAGAACAGGAAGAAAAATGCGGGCTGAAGATTGCCAAAAGGCTGTGCGCCTTTTCAGGCGTGATGATCGCTCTGGCGGTCGGATACGGATGGCTGGTGGCCGCCGGCGTCTCCCTGAATGCGTTCCTGCTGCTGTTCTGCGCAGGGGGACTCACCATCGGATTTCTGCTTTCCTTTATCAATATCCCTCTCAACACGACCCTCCAGCGCAGGGTGGAAAGAAACAAGCTCAGCAAGGTAGGCAGCATCGTGAGTATCGGTTCGCAGGGAATGACCCCGATTGCCTCCGTATTGGCAGGAGCAGCGCTCCAGGCCTTCGGCAGCACAGTGCTTCTCGCCGTCTGCGCAGCAGGGTTCACGATTACGGCTGTCCTGCTGCTGACGAACAGGTATGTGAAAACGCTATAAGATTATTTCCTGCTTATTTCCTGAAATCGAACAGTGCATTCAAAGTAATCGTTTTGATTCATATAACGTGTAATAGGAATTCCTACGGAAAGATACGATGCCGCGGTCAGCCGGTACGAAGCCACCAAGGCGGAGCGCGAAAAAGTGGCGGCTGACATCCGGCAGCGCGGCATCAGCAGGCGGGAGTTCGAGCGGTATATCACAGAACTGGAAAAGCTGCCCGAGACGGTTTCAGAATTTGACGAAACGCTCTGGGGCAGCCTGGTGGACTATGTGACCGTGGGCAAGGACAAAACAAAGGTGTTCACGCTGCCTGGCGAGATTGAGGTGGTGGCATAGGAATATAAAATTCGTAACTATTCAGTCGCGCTACTAGAAGTAATAAAAATGTAACATTTTACCAAAAGGATACCCAAACCACGAGTCGAATACTTCTATCATAAAGAAATCAAGGGATGGAGGTGTTCGAAGTGGATCAGTCCGAACTGCTGCAGATGCTTATAGAGCAGATTAGAATACTGAACGAAGCGAACGCCGCCAAGGACGCGCAGATAGCAGCACTTACAGAACAAGTAGCCAAGCTTACCGCCCGGATAGAGGAGCTGACACATAAGAAGAATAGCAATAACAGTTCCAAGCCGCCATCCGAAGGGCGACTGGAGAAACCAGCGCCGAAGAGTCTTCGGGGGAAGAGTGGGAAGAAGCAAGGCGGGCAGCCCGGTCATAAAGGAACCGGGATGAAGCTTGACCGCGAGCCAGATCATATTGAGGAACATGTACCGGATAAATGAAAAGGCTGTCCACGGCTTGGTCAGTGCAAGATGAAATGCTGCGATACCCGCTATGAGTACGAGATTCATGTCAAAACAGAACTCATTGCTCATAAAGTAATGTGCTGTACATGCCCCCTTTCCGGAGAGAAGCTCCAGGGTGATTTTCCGGCAGGAATTACCGGAAGCAAGCAATACGGCGCAGGAGTGTTCGCTCTGGTGAACACATTGCTCACCGTAGGCTACGTAAGCGTAGAACGGACTAAACAGTTGCTGTCCTGTTTACGTATTCCGATCAGTGCCGGAGCCATACAGAATATGCTGGAAAAAGCAGCCGTAGCGGCAGTTGAACCAGTCGACAGAATCAAGGACAAGGTATCCAGCAAGGATGTTGTCAACTTTGATGAAACCGGACTGCGTGCAGCCGGATCACTCCATTGGCTCCATTGTGCCTGCAGCGGTCCATGGCGCTTCTATACCGTGCACAAGAAGCGCGGCGAGGAAGGCATGGAAGCCATGGGGGTACTTCCTGGATTTACAGGAGTAGCGGTTCATGATTTCTGGTCCTCCTACAAGAATTTCAAGAGTGCAATGCATGCCATGTGCTGCCAACATCTTGAACGCGAATTGGTATTCGTTGAGGAAACCGGACGTCAGAAATGGGCCAGAAAACTCCGGAAGCTGCTTCAGAGTATGTGCCATGCCAAGAACCAGTTAATGGCAGAAGGCAGAACGTGCTTTACAGAAAAAGAATTGCGACAATACATGAAGCAGTATGATTGCATTGTTGCAAAGGGGCTGGCAGCAAATCCTCTGCCGGAACGGATACCCGGAAAGCGAGGGAGGTTGAAGAAGGGAAAGATACGTTGCCTCCTGGAAAGGTTCCAGGATTGCAAAGCGGATATCCTCCGATTCGCAACCGATTGGCGCGTTCCCTATACCAACAACGCTGCGGAACAGGCAATCCGGTTTGCCAGGGTTAAGGAGAAGGTATCTGGGTGTTTTCGCACCGAGAAGGGTGCCGGACATTTTGCACGTGTGCTGAGCTTTATCTCAACAGCAGTGCGTCATGGCATCTCTTCTTTTGATGCCTGTCTTTCACTGCGCAATGGCACCGCTCTTGCGCTGGTCGAAGGATGGGACGACTGAACAGTTAGTGCGCCCAGAAGGGCGACGATAGCAAGCGGGTGGAAATCCCGTCTGGTAAGGTAGTAGCTACACCACCAGCAACAAACCCTGTGCAGGTTACGGTAACGGAACCTGTAAAGCGTGGGAAGTGGGGCAGTAGGGATTGTATTGAGCACCGAAACCAGTCGAATCTCACAGGCCGACGCGGTTAACTACGTGGAAGGCAACAGACGGACAGGCGGTAAAAGCGAGGCTGTCCGTCCTGTGACGGTGTCGGAGACCAATTCATGCTGTACAACGCTATCGGGCGCAACTGGGGAGAGCCTACGGTGTCCGCAGAAACGTGTGATC
>JAFRGU010000013.1 GCA_017433675.1 Clostridia bacterium | reverse complement strand
CTGGTCGGCGCAGGCGGCATGGCCTGGGTCTACAAGGCAACGGATTTACGCCTCAACCGAAGCGTAGCCGTCAAAATCATGCGGGAGGATGCAGCGCAGGATGAAAGCATCCGCAGCCGTTTCTGTGCCGAGTCGCATGCGGTTGCCATGCTGTCTCACCCGAATATCGTAGCTGTCTATGACGTCAGCCACAGCGATTCGCTTGAATACATCGTGATGGAGCTGGTTGACGGCGTCACGCTTCTTCAGTATATGGAGAAGAAGGGCCAGCTTCCCTGGAACGAAGCGCTGCACTTCAGCCGCCAGATTGCCCGTGCTCTTTCGCATGCACACAGCCGCGGCATTATTCACCGTGATATCAAACCGCACAACATCATGCTGCTTCGTGACGGTACGATCAAGGTGGCCGATTTCGGCATTGCAGCGCTGGGAAATGAGCTTTACGAGAGCAACGGCGAGGCTGTCGGATCAATCCATTATATTGCGCCTGAGCAGGCGAGAGGCGAATATCCCGATCCACGGAGCGACATCTATTCTCTGGGTGTTGTGATGTTCGAGATGTTTACCGGACGCAAGCCCTATCTTGGCAACAGCATTCAGGAGATTGCGGTAAAACACATGAACGCCGATCCGCCTTCCATGGTCGGATTGAATCCCTCCCTCCCGCCGGAACTTGAGCGCATCACCCTGAAAGCCATGTGCGCCGACCGGAGCCGCCGCTATCAGACGGCCGACGAACTGACAGAGGATATCGATGCCTTCCTGGAGGATCGGGAGAGCGTATCACCGGAAGAGATCGATGTGCCGGACCCGGGAAATGACCCCGAGGTAAAGGCACGCGTGAAAAAAAGGAGGCAGTTCCTGCGGCAGAACGCCGGGATGACTGGATGGCTGTTCGGCAGCTTTCTGGTGCTTCTTTCGGCGCTGGCCATTGGGAGCTTCCTCTGGAATTTCTGGCTGAAAGACCTGTTTACGCCGGCTGTGCGCGTAACACTTCCGGACTTTGTCGGGCAGGACTACAGTACCATTGCGGCTGACCCGGGATATCAGTCAACCTACGCCTTTCACGTAATCTATCTGGTAGATCCGGAACATGCTCCCGGCACCATCCTGTCTCAGTCTCCCAATCCGGGCAGGAGCATCATGATAACGCCGGGTGGCGTGGAGGTGAATCTGTCCGTCAGCATCGGAGATACCGTAGCGACCGTTCCGGACGTCAGCAATATGGACTACCGTGCGGCAACCGCCGTGCTGAGGCAGGTGGGACTCTATATTGAAGTGATTAACAACTATTCCGAGGCAATTGAGCGGGACCGCGTCATTCGTACAGATCCGGATGCCGGTCTGGAGGTTACCACCGGGTCACTCATCTACGTCTATGTCAGCTGCGGAACGGCGATAAGAAGTCTGCCGGTACCCAACCTGATCGGTCTGTCCGAGGAGGCCGCCATCTCGCAGATCGAAGCCAACGGGTTCAGCTATGGTTGGAGTCAGCGTGAGCATTCCGATCTGATGGCGGGAACGGTTATCGGCCAAAGCGTCGAGGCTTTTTCTTCAGCGGAGGAGCACAGTATGATCTATCTGACGGTTTCTGACGGTCCGGAGGAGCCTTCATGAGCGAAAATGACGGTCTCCTGATCAGCGCTATCAGCAGTTTTTATCAGGTGTGGACAGGAGAAAAGATGGTCCTCTGCAGGGCTCGAGGGAAACTGCGCCTGAACGAAACAGAGCCGGTACCCGGTGATCAGGTGTTCTGGGAATGGGACAGGGATCACCCCGGGAACGGTATTCTGACGGCGATTGCCGAACGCCGGAATCTCTTCATCCG
>JAFRGU010000080.1 GCA_017433675.1 Clostridia bacterium | reverse complement strand
GGACGCGATCCGCTGCGGCGTGGAGCACTGGCGGCGGGACCGGACCTATTGCAGCGGGACCATCATCTGGCAGCTGAATGACTGCTGGCCGGTCGCCTCCTGGTCCTCCATCGACTACTTCGGCCGCTGGAAGGCGCTGCACTATGCGGCAAAGCGTTTCTTTGCGCCGGTGCTGCTTTCCTGCGAAGAGCGGGGCGAAATCGATCAGAATCCGCATATCAATGAATTCCACCCGGCGCCCATCGAGTGTGCCGCTCATTTTTGCCTCAGCAATGAAACCATGGCCCCTGTTTCCGGTGAAGTCTCCTGGGCGCTCCGTCTTCCGGACGGCACCATCGTCCGCGAAGGAAAAGAGCAGGTCGAAGCGCCCGCGCGTTCCTCTGTCTGGCTGACGGATCTCGTCTTCCCGGAGGCAAACGTGACCGGCAGCTACGTCTCCTTCGCGTTCTCTCAGTCCGGGAAAACCGTTTCGGAGGGCTGCGCGATCTTCTGCGCGCCGAAGCATTTCGACTTTATCGACCCCGCGCTCTCCGTCCGGGCGGAGGGCGATGAGCTGGTTGTTTCCGCCTCGGCATTTGCCAAGGCGGTGGAAATCCGCTCGGAGGATCCGGATCTGCTCCTGAGCGATAACTTCTTCGATATGAACCCCGGCGAGCGCCGCGTTCGTATCCTTCGCGGAACGGCGGCCGCTCCGGTTGTGCGCAGCGTATTCAACATCGGCTGATCCCGGGATAAAACCGGATCTGATGGAAAACAGCCCGCGGTTCCGCGGGCTGTTTCCTTTCCGTTTCTGTTTGCGCGGTGCCGGTTCCTGCACACGCAGGAATCTTGCCTGCCCGGGATTATCGGACGACATTCTTCCCGTTCAGCACGGCCCCGGTCAGCCTGTCCCCTTCATAGGTCAGCTTCAGGCTGAAAAAAGGCGCATCCTGATCGATCAGATCCAGGAAAATCCGGTCTCCTTCCCACGTAGGAAAGCCTCTCATCCGCGCCTTCGGCACCCATTCCAGGTCACCCTCGTCGCATTCCTTCAGCATCCCCGTAAATCCGTCCGCGGTAAACAGGTGCATGAATTCTGTCTCCGGGCATTCGTTGCTGATGAAGGTCACGATCCCCCGGTATCTCCATTGGGTCAGCTCGAGTCCCGTTTCCTCCCTTGCCTCCCGCCGCAGGCAGTCCTCCGGGCTTTCCCCCTCCTCGAATTTCCCTCCGATGCCGATCCATTTGTCATGGTTCAGATCGTTCTTCTTTTTGACGCGGTGCAGCAGCAGCACCTCGTTTTCGCCGTTTTCTCCGGTCCGTTCGATATAGCACAGGGTTGAGTTGAACATGTGTTTTCCCTCCTGCCGGAATCTCCTTTTCCGGGGCCGGCGCCGTCCGCCGCCCCTCCCGGCCTTCCTTCAGAAACAAATCCGCCTGAAAAGCGTTGCTTTCCCAGGCGGATTTGTTTTTCGTTTTACAGCAGCGCCCGCTGGATCTTTCCGCTGACCGTCTTGGGCAGCTCGTCCCGGAAGACGACGATCCGGGGATACTTGTAAGGAGCGGTATGCTGCTTTACGTAGTTCTGGATTTCCTTCTTCAGCTCCTCCGAAGGCTCGGTTCCTTTGGTCAGCACAATGCTGGCCTTGACCACCTGGCCGCGGACCTCGTCCGGCGCGGCGCTGACGCCGCATTCCAGCACATACGGGAGCTCCATGATCACGCTCTCGATCTCGAACGGCCCGATGCGGTATCCGCTGCTCTTGATGACGTCATCCGCCCGGCCGACATACCAGTAGAACCCGTCCTCATCCTGCCAGGCCACGTCGCCGGTATGGTACCATCCGTCGTGCATGACCTCCCGGGTCTTCTCCGCGTCCCGGTAATATTCCCGGAACAGTCCGATCGGAATTCCCTTTGAGATATCGATGCAGATTTCGCCGGGCGTTCCGGTGGGCACCGGATTTCCGTCCGGATCCAGCAGGGACACCTGGTAGATCGGCGTTACCTTGCCCATGGACCCCAGTTTGTGATCCGCTCCGGCCAGGTTGCCGATGATCATCGTGCTCTCGCTCTGTCCGAATCCTTCCATCACCTGCAGTCCCGTCTGCTTCTCGACCTGCCGGTAGACCTCCGGATTCAGTGCCTCGCCCGCGCTGGAGGCGTGGGTCACGGAGCTCAGGTCATATTTGCTCAGGTCCTGCTTGATCAGCATGCGGTACATCGTAGGCGGCGCGCAGAACGTGGTGATATGGTATTTCGCGAACAGCGGCAGAATATCCGCGGCGTCAAACCGGTCAAAGTCGTAGACAAAGATCGCGGCTTCGCACAGCCACTGTCCGTAGATTTTTCCCCATCCCGCTTTGGCCCATCCTGTGTCGGAAATAGTCAGGTGCAGCCCGTTCGGGTTGACGCAGTGCCAGTATTTGGCGGTGTGCAGATGCCCCAGCGGATGGGTGAAGCTGTGGGCCGCGATCTTGGGATACCCCGT
>JAFRGU010000079.1 GCA_017433675.1 Clostridia bacterium | reverse complement strand
GGAAGCAGCGGACACCTTTCCCGGCCCGGTTCTGGGTTTCGAAATCCATCTGCGGAACGCGCTTGCCCCATCCCCGGTCGGAGAAGAGCACAATTTCATCCTTCTCCTGCAGTTGGCCGGCCCAGACGATTTCATCTCCGGCCTCCAGATTCATGCCCTTCACGCCGGCGGAAATCCGCCCCTGAACCGGAACGGCATCGAGGGAAAAGCGGATGCAGAGTCCCTCCCGGGAGATCAGGAGCAGATCCTGATCCGAGACCGCCTGAATCACCTGCATGAGCCGGTCCCCTTTCTTCAGGGAGAGAGCAGGATACTTCCGGCTGCGGATCGCATAATCTGCGGCGGCAGAGCACTTGACCATTCCCTGGGCGGTCACGAAGAGCAGATTGGGCAGCTTCTCCATTTCTGCGGAGGAGGCGGCGAGCATCAGAAGAAGGTTTTCCCCCTCCTCGATTTCCGCCAGCACGCCGGAGAGCAGCTGACCCCGGTCCTTCGGCTTGAACTCTGTCAGCCGGCTGACGGCCAGGGGATAGCAGTTTCCGTGATCCGTAAAGAAGTATACCGTGTCCGCCGTAGTAGCATCCAGACGGAAGCGCGGGCTGTCATCATAATTTTCCTCCGGAACGGGCAGGGGTATCCGCTTCAGCTGGAGCGGAGAGAGCCGCTTCAGATAGCCGCCCCGGGTATAGACAATGACAGCGTCTTCTGCGAGCACCTTTTCCTCCGGCATCTCCACGGGAGCGTCCGAAGGCTCTTCAAATGCGGTGCGCCGGTCATCGGCATACTGGTCCGCAATCTCCTGCATTTCAGTCCGGATTACGGCCAGCAGTTTTCGTTCACTCTTCAGGATGCCTTCCAGCCTGGCAATCAGCTTCAGCAGATCCGCATATTCCTTTCGGAGGGCGACGATCTCCAGATTCGTCAGCCGCTGCAGACGCATATCCAGAATCGCCTGTGCCTGCACTTCCGAAAGGGAGAACCGCTCCATCAGACCGATCTTTGCTTCCTTCGGGCTTTTGCTGGCCCGGATCAGGGCGATGACTTCGTCGAGGTTATCCAGAGCGATTATCAGCCCTTCGAGGATATGCGCCCGGGCCTTCGCCTGATTCAGCTCATACTGGGTCCGGCGGGTGACGACCTTCTTCTGATAATCGATATAGGAGGCAATCATGGCCTTCAGGCTCAGCTGGACGGGTTTGCCGTCGGCGATGGCTACCATGTTGACGCCAAAGGTGACCTGGAGGTCGGAATACTTATAGAGGTACGCCAGAATCTTCCGGGGATCCGTGTCCTTTTTCAGCTCGATAACCGCCCGCATGCCGGTGCGGTCGCTTTCATCCCGGATATCGTATATCCCGCCCAGGGCGGCCTTTTTCTCCTCGCTGAGCTTCTGGATCCGCTCCAGCAGGGCAGCTTTGTTCACCTGATAGGGCACCTCGGAGATGACCAGCAGCTTCCGTCCAGCGGAGCCGTCCTCGATGCTGACCCTGGCCCGTAGGGTCAGCTTGCCGCGGCCGGTTTCATATCCCCGGTAAATCTCCTCGTTGCGCAGCAGGATACCGCCGGTGGGAAAATCCGGCCCCGGCATGATCTTCAGGAGCTCCTCCAGGGAAATCTCCGGATTCTCCATCTGGGCGATGACTGCGCGGATGGCTTCCCCGAGGTTATGGGGCGGGATGTTGGTGGCGAGCCCAACGGCGATGCCGTTGGCGCCGTTGACCAGCAGATTCGGGAACCGGGTGGGAAGCATATCCGGCTCCTTCAGGGTGTCATCAAAATTCAGCCGGAAGGGAACCGTATCCTTCTCCAGATCCCGCAGCATCTGCAGGGCTAGGGGAGTCATCCGGGCTTCCGTATACCGCATGGCGGCGGCGCTGTCCCCATCGATGGAGCCGAAGTTCCCGTGGCCGTCCACCAGCGGAGCGCGCATCGAAAAATCCTGAGCCATGTGCACCAGCGCACCGTAGACCGAGGAATCCCCGTGGGGATGGTATTTTCCGAGACAGTCGCCGACGATACGGGCACATTTCCGATGGGGCTTATCGGGGGTGGTGCCCAGTTCCATCATCGTATAAAGGATGCGGCGCTGCACCGGCTTCAGCCCGTCCTCGACCCGGGGCAGGGCACGGTCGAGAATGACATGCTCCGCGTAGGGCATCATGCTGTTGTGCATGACGTCCTCCATGGTCGTGTCCAGAATGCGGGAAGGGTCGTCCTTCACGATCGGGGAATGATCCGCTTTTTTCGCCATCTCCCGTCACGCTCCTTCCCGGGCGGCCTGCTGGTCCGGCGGAAGCTCAAAATCATCCGGACGGTTAAAATCCGCATGTTCGCTGATATAATCCCGGCGGGGTTCCACCTTGTCCCCCATCAGAATGGTGGTCAGCCGATCCACCAGCGCGGCGTCTTCAATGGACACCCGCATCAGCTTCCGCTGAGAGGGGTCCATGGTGGTTTCCCACAGCTGTTCGGGATTCATCTCTCCCAGCCCCTTGTACCGCTGCAGCGTATACCCCTTGCCGGCGGCTTTCGTGGCTTTGGACAGCTCCTTGTCGTCATAGGCGTAAATGGTTTTATTCCCCTTCTGCACTTTATAGAGCGGCGGCATGCCGATATAGACGTGGCCGGCGGTAATCAGCTCCCGCATGTAGCGGAAGAAGAAGGTAAGCAGGATCGCGCGGATATGCGCGCCGTCCTGATCCGCATCGGAGAGGATAATGACCTTTCCGTACTTCAGGCTGTCCAGACTGAAGGATTCGCCGATGCTTGTGCCCAGCGCCGTGATCAGACTGCGGAATTCCTCATTGGCCAGCACCTGATCCAGATGCTTTTTTTCGACGTTCAGCGGTTTGCCCCGAAGCGGCAGAATGGCCTGAAAGCGCCGGTCGCGGCCCTGCTTGGCGCTGCCGCCGGCGGAATCGCCCTCCACGATGAACAGCTCATTGTCCTCCCATTTCCGCCCGGTGCAGGAGGACAGCTTGCCGACCAGCGGAGCGGCTTCCAGCGCAGAGGCCCGGCGGGAATTATCCCGGGCCTTCCGGGCGGCTTCCCGGGCCTGGGCAGCCCGGATGGCCTTGGTAACGATGGCGGTGGCGGTTTCCTGATTTTTCAGGTTGTCCAGCCAGTCTGTCATCTGCTGGGTAATGATCGCTTCCACGACGGGACGAACCTCACTGTTGCCCAGGCGGCCTTTGGTCTGACCTTCAAACTGGGGGTTCTTGACCATCGTGGTCAGGACGCAGGAGAGCCCTTCTCGGAAATCCTCCCCGGCGAGGTTGCTGTCCTTCTCCTTCAGCAGGCCTGTCCGGCGGGCGTAGTCGTTGAGACATTTGGTGAACGCAGCCTTGAATCCCGTCTCATGGGAACCACCCTCAGGGGTGTTGATATTATTGACATAGGAGAAAAGGGATTCGTTGAAACCGTCGGTATACTGGATGGCGGCGCGGCAGATGATCTGATCCCGTGCGCCCTCCATGTAAATCACCTCGGGATGGAGGGCGTTTTTCCCCGCGTTGAGATACTGGACATAGTCCGTGATCCCGCCGTCGTAGCAGAAGGTGCGTACCCGGGCCGAGGCATCCGGCACCCGTTCATCGGTAAAGGTGATTTTGATCCCTTTGTTCAGGTAGGCCAGTTCCTGCAGACGGCGGGCAACCTGCTCGCCGTTGAACCGGGTATCCTCAAAGATCGCGTCGTCGGGCAGAAAACGCACCAGGGTGCCGCGCTTGCGGGTGTTGCCCAGAATCTGCAGGGGACCCGACGGCTTTCCGGCCTCGACCTTTCCCGTTTTCGGGTCAAACTCGCTGGTGAAATCCATACGGTAATGGGTCCAGTTCAGAAACACATCCACGGACAGCCATCTGCTCAGCGCGTTGACAACCGAAGCGCCGACTCCGTGAAGGCCCCCGGAGTAGGCGTAGTTCTCATTGTTAAACTTGCCTCCGGCATGGAGCACGGTGAAGATGACCTGCACCCCCGGGACGCCCATCGTCGGATGGGTATCCACGGGCATGCCGCGGCCATTGTCAAAGACACTGGCGGATCCGTCCTTATGGAGGGTTACCTGCACTTCAGAGGCGAAGCCGTTGGAGGCCTCGTCGATGGCGTTATCCACGATCTCCCAGAGCAGATGATGCAGCCCCCGGGACGAAGTTGTTCCGATATACATGCCGGGGCGCATCCGGACGGCTTCCAGCCCTTCCAGAACCTGAATGTTCCCGGCGCCATAGGTTTGCGATGCCAATCAATTCACTCCCTGCGGACAGAGCCCGCGCATAAAATCAATCCTTATTATTATACCATAAAATGTGGTTAAAGGGAAGAGCGAACACAACTTTCGGGATGGATCGGGACCTGCGCCAGGATGATACGGCGGGCGACCTGCCGACGGAAGAAATTGTCAGTGCGGAAGATCTGTGATAAAATAGGCAGGATTTTTCAGCAGAGCAGTTGACTTTAGCAGGCTTATGCGATAGCATCAAAGCAATTCGAAAGGAGGAATCCGGATGGAAATCAATGAGGCGGTTCTGGACGGACGGGAACGGGTCGGGTTCCGGC
>JAFRGU010000078.1 GCA_017433675.1 Clostridia bacterium | reverse complement strand
CTCTGGAGCAGCCGGAGGCTTTCCTTCATCGTGGTAGCCGCCCGGCCGTCATGATAGACCGGCACATGCGGCGCACTCCGGAGAATCGGTGGCAGAATCAGGGAAACGATGGGAGGAATCACCGCGTTCCACAGCGGCGCCAGCTTTCCGTTTTCATCCCACCAGTGGTCCTGGCGCACATATTCCGGAGTCGTCTTCCGGGAGAGCGGCGCTGCATAGATCCAGATATGACTCTGCTGCCGAAGAGGAAAATTAGCTGCCATCTCCAGCGGTCCCGTAGCCCGCTCATGATTCGCCACGAAGATACAGGGCTCACCGTCATAGGGAATTTCCCACTGAACCTCCAGCCGGGGAATGAACAGCTTCACCAGCGGCACCGCAATCCGGTAAAAAATCTTTCCCAATTCATGAACCTCCTCCTGAACACGATCTTCTGGTCAGGCTTTCCGGGCTTCCAGTACCCAGAAGCCGCCGGACCGGTCCAGCTTCTCCACAGATGCGTACAGGGTTTTCAGATACCGGATGCAGCTTTCCGCGCCCTGCTGTTTCCGGATCACCAGAAAGAGGCTGCCTGCGGATTTCAGATGCGCCCGGGCATCGGCAAACATCTGATAGATCACCTGTTTTCCGGCCCGGATCGGCGGGTTCGTAACCACCGCGTCGAAGCTTCGGTTTCCCATTGCGGAGAAGCCGTCGCTTTCAAGCACCTCAACCTGTACCCCGTTCCGCTTCGCATTCTCCCGGCTCCACGAAAGCGCCCGCAGATTAACGTCCGCCATCGTCACCCGGGTTTCCGGCATCGCTGCTCCGATGCTGATCCCGATCGGCCCCCATCCGCATCCCAGGTCCAGAATTTCCCCGGTCATCCGTACCGGCAGCGCTTCCAGCAGCAGCCGGGTGCCGGTATCGAGCTCTCCCCGGGAGAAAACCCCCGCATCCGTCATAAAATGCAGCTCCCTGCCCCGGTATGTGAATGCACACGCCGCCGGCCTGGATTCGCTTTCCGGCTCCCGGGTATAATACTGGTCAGGCATATCTGCGCTCTCCCTTTTTGATCATCTTTTTCGATCCGTCTTCTTCGCTCAGCCTTGCCGCCGGCAGAACCCTGTGAACAAGAATTCTTACCCGGGTCCTCTTCAGGTTCAGGGCTTTCCACTTTTTAGTTCAGCAGCGCCAGCAGGTCCTCATTGCTCAGGCTCATCAGGCTCTCCCCGCGGCCCTCCAGAATTGCGTCCGCCAGATCCTGCTTCATTTCCTGCAGCTCCAGGATTTTTTCCTCAATTGTGTCCCGGGCAATCATCTTATAAACCGTCACCTGCCTGGTCTGACCGATGCGGTGAGCGCGGTCGGTCGCCTGGTTCTGGGCCGCCAGGTTCCACCAGGGATCATAATGAATCACCACATCCGCTCCTGTCAGATTCAGTCCGGTTCCGCCCGCTTTCAGGGACACCAGGAAGACCGGAGTCTCTCCTTCGTTAAACTGATTCACCAGAGACACCCTGGTTTCCTTGGGTGTGGCGCCGGTTATCTTGAAATACGCAAT
>JAFRGU010000012.1 GCA_017433675.1 Clostridia bacterium | reverse complement strand
CTCCCCTGGCGCCCGTCGCCCCGGCACAGCTCGATGCCTGATGATTTATGAATCGTAGAAATGCTGTCCGTCTTCTGTCACAAGCCGTTCCGCCTTGGGGTATTCAAAGATAGCGCTGTTTTCAGCATTCGCTTCAAGATAGGCGGCAAATTCCCTGGCGTACCATTTTGCCATTTCAAGATTGTGCATCAGATAATGTCCGCAATTGACGGGGGCGGCGCCGGGCACCTCCTGTGCCTCGCTGACGGATCTGAAAGCGCTGAGCAGGAGCTCATACAGCTCCCGCGGTGTACGGTGGCCTTTGAGAATCAGATAAAAACCGGTCAGGCAGCCCATCGGTCCCCAGTAAATCACCTCATCCTTCCAGTCGGGGTCATTGCGAAGATAGGTGGCGATAATATGCTCCAGTGAGTGCATGGCCCCAACGTCAATAACCGGCTCCCTGTTCGGTCTTTTCAGCCGGATATCATAGGTCGTAACCGAATAATCGCCTAAATGGTCAACCCGGCTCGTGAAAATACCGGGTACAATACGCGTATGGTCTACTGAAAAGCTCTGTATCAGTTCCATTCTCGTCTCTCCTTTGTTTCGATAATGATTGGTTCCGGGTTTTCCTGAAATTCAGGGCGTCAGTTCGCGCCCATCTGGTTTACATGAGAAAGCAGCGCCTGCCTCAGCCGTTCATATCGTTCCTTTTTTTCTGCTTTCGCAAAATGAAGTTCCCGGTGCTGTTCCGGACAGTGCTCGTAATTCAGCTTCGCATCACCGAACTGCTCGCTGGTCAGATCAAACACGCAGTCGCCGACCTCGTTGAAGCAATGATAATTGCCGTCGCCGAGGGGCACGCCCAGCACCCTGCCACCATAGATATCCTGAAGGAGGAAGGCCGTGATGGAGCACTGCCCCAGCGTCCTGTTCTCCTCCGTCCAGGCATCCCGCATCCGGGGCGCGCAGGTATCGGCACACCAGATGGAAGATAAAAGAGTATAGTAATCCCGGGGCGTGAGCCCCCGCTGATCTTTGATTGTCGCTGTCTCCCAGCCATAAAAATGATAGGTCATGCTGATCCTCCGTTTTTCGCGCGGTCTGCCCTTGTCGGCAGCGATCCGCCGATGCCGCGGGCCGGGCTGCACACCGTCTGCCGGAACGCATGCGCGGCCCTGTTCCGCTCAGGCAGTGCTTAAGCTTTTTGGCTGAGATAACCGTTCAGCTTTTCCACCAGCTCATTCACGTCGCTGCCATGGGCGGCGCATCCGTCTTCCAGGCTCTCCATCTGGCTGAAGGGGCAGCCCATGCAGTGCATGCCGTATTCCATCATAATGGGGGCAGTGGTGCGGTCAATGTCCAGTACTTCCTTGATGGTCATTTCCTTGGTGATGGTTGTCATGGTATTCTCCTCCAATTCGTTATTCACAGGACTTATGTCCGGGTGATCACTGTTTATACTGCTTTTGCCACCGGCTTGGGATCCTCAATGCCGCAAACGCAGAATGCTTCGCTCAGATTGTGCACGGGGATGATTTCCAGCTGCTCCAGCACTTCCTTCGCCACGTCCTGCAGATCGTCCTCGTTGTCGCTGGGAATCAGTACCTGCTTCACGCCGGCCCTTTGCGCCGCCATCAGTTTTTCAGGCAGTCCCCCGATGGGCGTTACTTCACCCCGCAGGGAGATTTCTCCCGTCATGGCGATGGTGGATTTCACCGGTGTGCCAGTGACCAGGGAGGCGATGGCTGTGGTAAGGGTAATCCCCGCGGAGGGGCCGTCCTTGGGCGTGGCTCCGTCCGGGACATGGATGTGCAGGTCATGCTCCTCAAAGATCCCGGCTTTATCCGGGTACCGGTGCTTCACCAGGCTGATGGCCAGTCTTGCTGATTCCTTCATGACGTCGCCCAGCTGCCCGGTAATCACAATCTGTCCGTTTCCCTTGGTAAACATCGTCTCGATATACAGGATATCGCCGCCCGCGGCCGTCCAGGCCAGCCCGGTGACGATGCCGGGCACATTGTTTTCCCTCACGCTCCGGTGATGAACGGGCCGCATGTCCAGATATTCCCGGAGATTCTCCGGGGTGATATGCAGTTGATCCTTTTCTCCCCGCACGATGCGCACGGCCGCGGACCGGCACAGCGTGTCCATCCGCTTCTTGAGGCCCCGCACGCCGCCTTCCCGGGTGTAATCGGTGATGACAGTCCGGATGGCTTCTTCCGATACGGACAGCTGATCCGCGGTGATACCCACGGCTTCCATGGCCCTGGGCAGCAGATGGCGCAGGGCGATCTGCTGCTTTTCGATGGGCGTATATCCCTGGAACTGAATGACCTCCATGCGGTTGAGCAGGGGTTCCGGGATGGTATCAGCCGTATTGGCGGTGCAGATGAAGAAAACATCCGACAGATCATACGGCACGTTCATGTAATGGTCGGTAAACGTGCTGTTCTGCTCGGGGTCAAGAACCTCCAGCAAAGCGCTGGCGGGATCTCCGTTATAGGACATGGACAGCTTGTCCACCTCGTCCAGCACCATCACGGGATTGGACACGCCGCTTTTCTGGATCGCATCCATGATCCGGCCCGGCATAGCCCCGATATAGGTGCGCCGGTGGCCCCGAATGTCCGCCTCGTCCCGCACGCCGCCCAGGCTGACCCGCACATACTGCCTTTGCAGTGCTTTGGCGATGCTCTGGCCGATGCTGGTTTTGCCGGTACCCGGAGCGCCGACAAACAGCAGGATGGAACCGGATTGCTTTTTCCTCAGGCTCATGACCGCGATCTGCTGGAGAATACGGTCCTTCACCTTTTTGAGGCCGAAATGATCCTCCTCCAGAACCCTTTCCGCTTCATCCAGATCGATTTCCCGCGCGGGTTCCTTTTTCCAGCTGAGGCCGGTTAAGAAGTCCAGATAATTATACAGCATCCCCGTTTCCGCGCTGTTCGATCCCTCCTGCCTGAGCCGGTTGAGCAGTTTATCGGCTTCCTTCCGGGCGGTTTCGTTCATGCCGGATTCCTGAATTTTCAGTTCCAGCCGCCGGATGTCGCTGACATTTTCAGGGTGCATCTCATCCAGTTCTTTTTGCAGATACTCCATCTGCTTTTTGATGGCAGATTCCCGGACCATCTTCTGGTAGTCCTCCTGCCGGGCGGAGGAGCCCTCCTGGCTGAGCTTGCCCATCTCCAGGGTTTCATAAATCAGCTTTTCCAGCATCTCAGCACGCTTTATGGCGCTGTCCTCGGCGAGAATCGCGTATTTTTCTTCGTGGCTTGCGTCCATCCACGGCGTGCAGGCAGCAGCTACGCCGCTTAAGGTGTCGAACGGGTCCAGCCAGGCCTTCGATGCCGCTTCCCATTGGGTGCCTCTGGAAAAATCCATCAGGGCTTTTTTCGCAGCTGCGGTTTTCCGTTCATTTTCCTGGGGAGGCAGTGCTTCCGTATCTTCCCGGTGGGAGGTATACGCTTCGATGCGTCCGTCCGGAGCGAAAGCGACCTCCTCCACGTTCACCCTTCCCCGGCTTTTCACAACAAACCAGCCCTCGTCATGAACCTCCGAAACGAATCCGGAAACCCCGATGGGATAAAAGCTGTCTTTTGTCAGGTCTTTCCGTTCCTGATCCTCCTTGAGGATCAGCAGCGTAACCCGTTCTTCCAGCCGGGGATCCCGGCCGATCATTCTCTCAAACCGTTCTGTTTTCAGATATACATTGGCGTCCGGTAAAACCAGCGCATCATATAGGGGTAATGCAGCCATGTGATTTCCTCCTGCAGTGTCCGTTCAAAACTTGACAAATGTCCAGGTTTTGATATAATGATATTAGCATCATCTTTGACAGTTGTCAAGGTTTTGCAAAATGATATTTTGAAGGAAACCGGATCCATGTATTGCGGAAACAATAAAACAGCCTTAACTTCCCAGCGGCAGATTGCCGAAGCGCTGCTCCGGCTCCTGGAAGAGCAGCCCTATGGCGGCATCTCAGTCAGCGCCATCTGCAAGCAGGCGGACGTTTCCCGGCAGACCTTTTACAGCCTGTTCCAGTCCAAGGAAAATGTGATTACCTTCGCCCTGCGTAACGACTGCTGTTATTCCGCCATGGTGCAGGACAGCGGCTGTTCCTATTCCTTCCAGCAGATTTGCGGAGGCTTCAGTCAGTATATCATCAGTCACGCGGGCATTCTGGAGGTGCTCTCCCGCCATGATCTGATGCCCCTTTTGCGAAGTGTGCTGCGGGAAGATTTTTCCCTGTGTCTGTCCACCGCCGGGCAGTGCTGCCAGGCCCTGCAGCCCTATCTGATCGACTATCTTTCCGCGGGTATCACCAGTATCGCGGAAACCTATGTCCGCACCGGTGAAACCGCCTCCCCGGAAGCGCTGGAAGGAATCATTTATATGCTGCTGCGGGGAGAGTTTTACCGGTGATCCCCTGCTTTCATGTCTGAATCAAAATGCTCTTTGGAAGTTTTCCCATCTGCGGCAAATGATCCCGATGGTTCTGTCAGATGCTTGCAAAAGCAGCCCAAGAGTGATATATTACAATTTGATCACATTTTGGTGAAAACAGGGAATTTCATTCGGGGCAGAGACACTTCCCTGTGGCAGATCAGTCTCAGGCCGCCCGAGTTGGACGGCAGCATATATTGTCCGTACGAATAAGGCGGCAGTCAGCCCGAAGGAGACGGCATAAAAACGTGAAATAAAAAAGAGCGCTCCTTTCCATTCTGATCGCTTTGCTTATATCGGCGCATAGAATCGGAGCGGCTGCTTTCACTGGCGGACTGTATGCAGGCATACAATACGGCACCGAAGCGCTGCAGCCGCACGGGAATATGACCGGTGAACTGAACCTGTGCGGCGGTTTCCGAAGCAGGAAGGAGAAGCAATGAGAGAAAACAGCAGATCCGGGCCGGCCGGGGGGGCTGCTTCGTCAGGTTTCCCCGGCATGGGGTGGAACATTTTGCGGAATACCATCAATGTGTTCCGGAGGCGGAAGTTCCTCGTTCTCGCTTCCTTCCTGATCATATTCCTGGCTCTGTGCGGCTTTCACTATGCCAGAAACATGCGCACAGCCAGTACAGTGCTTTCGCTGGATTACGAGGAGGCTTCCAAAGGCCTGACGCCCAACCGGACGCGTCTCAACATCTTCGAGATCCAAAGCGATGAAGTCATGAAGAAGCTGATTGATTACGCCGGCCTGGAAGGGAAAATAACCCCAGCTGAGCTGAGCGAATGCGTCAGTGTAAAGGCCACGCACGGCAAAAACATCAGCGGCAGCGTGAATTATCTCAGCACCTCTTTTGTCGTCAGATTTACAGACAAAGGTATGGTGCCCGGCAGGAGTGCGGAAGATATGCTTTCGCTCCTCTGCAAGGCATACCGCGAATACTTTGTGGAGCACTATGGATACAACCATTCCATTCTTTCTTTTGATGTCGGCAATCTGAAATTCAATGATGAGTATCTGATAGCGGTTGACCTGCTGGAGCTGAAATGCAGCCAGCTGGAGAAATATGTACAGCTTCGCGGGCGGGAAAGCAAAAACTATCAGGATCCGGGTACCGGGCTTACCTTTGCCGCCCTGGAAAAACGGGTGAACAACCTGTATGCCTATGATCTGGCCAGGCTGCGTTCCTATATTATTGAAAACGGCATCGCCGGCGACAGGGCAGGCCTGAACGGGATACTCGATTACAAAATCCGCATGGATCGCCTGATGTACAACAAAATGATGGCCGCGTACGACGAGGACAATAAGGGAATCCAGATGTACGACGCCGCGATGAGCGCGATCGTCATGATCCCTACGCAGGATCAGACGATGAAATACTATATGTCCAGGACAAAAACCGGGATGGACAATATGGCTGTCCATGCCGACGCGCAGCTTGCAGGTGCGACGGAACGCATGGAGCAGATTGCGTATAACACCTATCTGACAGAAAAGCTGGCGGCAAATATATCCAGCCGGACGAAGGCGGAGAAGGCGGATGCCCTGATCCGGGAGCTGGGGGCATCGCTGGATAAGCTCGCCGCAGATATCCAGGCGGTGGACAGCGCGTATACGAGCACGAAAGCCCGGAATTATATGGGCTTCAGAGATGCCGACATGGGCTTTTCGGATCGGATCGGTCTCACTTCCTCGCTCCTTTGCGCCGT
>JAFRGU010000077.1 GCA_017433675.1 Clostridia bacterium | reverse complement strand
GGCGGCATCACTGCCGCCTTGTTGAAAATTGCAAACAGGTCACCGGATCTGGCTGAGCATATACGCCGCGTATGCCCTGGCCAGTGCAGGATCATACTGAACCTCTCCGCCGCTTTCATATTCATGCAGTGCCGAACAAATCAGCGGATGATATTGTTCCGGCAGATTCTGCAGCCCCCAAATCCCTCCTTCCCGCTTGGAGAGCACCTTCTTTTCCTTCAGGTATCCAAGGACTCGGGTCAGGTTCAGAATCAGATACATGGGATTTTTCGTGATTTCATCCATGGCATCGGACACATCCAGCAAAATGGAATCCAGATAGTTCTCCTCCGGCACTTCCCCGAATACCTCGCAGACCGGCAGGCCGTACAGGCACAGACCTCTGCTTTGGATCACGGTAATATGCGCAGCCAGATCCGGATCGGTTCCGTTCATCTTTCGCAGATAATCCTCCGGATCCCTCCGGTACCATTCCGTATGCATTCTGGAATAATGCAGGATAAACGGCGTTGGATAAATAAAGGGATCGCAGACTTCCCTCGTGACAATGCTCATCTCGATCCCCTTGACTGGTCCGTCCGCATCCAGTTCAATGACCATATCCATGTATTCCCGTTTCTCGGTTTCCGTCAGTTCTTCACTGGTCACCACCAGAAAATCCAGGTCGCTTTTCCTGGGCTGATAGCAGCCCATCGCCGCGGAGCCATGCAGATAAATTCCGGTCAGTTTTTCCTTCAGGATGGCAGCGGAACGGTTCACAAACCGCGCTGTGATTTCCGGAACGCTGTCATGAGACAGCTTCAGAATATCCCGGACGTTTTTCCGTTGATTGCTTCCAGTCTGATCATGTTTTCCCTGCGCACTTCGGTCTTTTCCCATATCAATGTTCTCATCAAAAGGTCCGGACGTGATTGTTCTGATTCGCATTGTTCTTTTTAGCCGCTCAAAAATTCTGTCCGTTCCATCCCCAGTCGGAAACCGGATGATAAGTCACATAAACAGCACGGCCGGGAATCCCCAGTTTCTCCGACAGAAGGTCACAGATTTGTCCGGTCAGCCTGTCATAGGATGCCTTTGGGGCATCTCCATACAGACTTACAGCCACATAAGCACCCTTATCCAGCTTCTTTCCTCCCAGCCAGAGATCGCAGGAATCCTCGATACCTACCATGAGATACGTCTCGCTCTTGTTCAGCGTGCTGATCAGTTTCCCCAGCTCACTTTTAATTTCTTCCTTCTGCTGATCGGTAATCTTCACAGTAAGCTTTGACTCAATAAACGGCATGTTCAGCCCTCCTTTCGGTATGTACGGTAAGAATGTTCCACCAGTGCCTGTGGCTCACAGTATACCATAACGAAGCAGAGGACGAAAGCCTGAACCGCCCCCTTCTCCCTCATGGCAGCATGTCTCTCTCTGAATCATTTCTGGCTGTTCTGCTGATTCACGTCCGGCAGGAATCCCCGGCAGTTCCATTTCAGGACAGGCTGATAGCCCAGTTTCCGGTACCAGTGCTCCAGATGGGTGTAATGAATCCAGGAAAGATCGAATGCTCTCTTCTGAAGCAGATTCGTAGCCTGCCTGACCATCTCAAGTCCGATCCCTTTTTTTCGGTATTCCGGGACCGTTCCGACACAGCCCGGGCCGCCGATTCGCATCCCCTGATGCCATCCCCAGTCACTCAGAATGCAGAAGGCAGCGATTCTGTCCCGGTCAAAAGCGCAGAATACCGGCGTATCCTCAGAAAAATACTGAACCCAGTTCTCATCAACCTGTCTGACGACATCCTGAAGCGGATCATTTTTTCCCCGATATTCATCAAAGGTCAGTCCTTCCGGGCAGACAAAAGGAACCTTCCGCGGCGTATCCCTGCGCAGATCCATCACCAGCTCCGTAAAAATCTGGTCTGCGGGCTTTTCATTGATTCCTGTGGCCTGGAAGAATCCGGGATACAGGCTTTCAAACAGCTGCTGATAATTCATGTCCTTCCCCTTTCCGTGATCTGTTCGTCATAATGATGATCGCCCGTTTCGTCTGTGATTTGGATGCTGTCGGCCTCCACGTTGCAGCTGTAGGAAACGATATCCACACCCGCCTGGGCTGCCCGGATAAGCGCCTGCCCAAACGCAGGCTGCGCCGCATTGTTGGGTCGGACAGAATGAATGCCATTCATCTGAATAACGAAGCACAAGGTGCAGTGAAACCCGTTTTTTTCAGCTGACGCCAGCTCATTCAGATGCTTAACGCCCCTCTCCGTCGGAGCATCCGGAAAAAGGCCGATCCCTGTTTCCGGATCAACGGTGAGTGTACACCCCTTAACTTCGCTCAGAAATCGCTCTCCGTTTCTCTCCATATAAAAGTCGAATCGGGAATCACCATATCTGTACTCAGGCTTTACGAGATCATAATTCCGGCTTTCCAGCAGCTGCTTCATCAGGGCATTCGGCGCCAGGCTGTCAATGTTGACCCATTTCAGTCCCGGCCTGTATACGGATATCAGGTCATAGGCTGTCGCCCGGTCTGGGTTTTCGGCACGCTGAAGGGTCACTCTGGCATTCGGAACAAGCAGTTCCTGCAATCGTCCTGTGTTCTTGACGTGAACATGTTCCTGTTTCCCGTCAGTAAGTACCTCCGCCAGGAATCGATTGATTCGCCGGACAAAAACTCCTGGAACGGTATGCTCATACTGGATTATTGGCTTTGTTTTCAAAACCAGCCACCTCCGGAGCTGCCATCGGATCCTGTTCTGTATGGATCGCAGTGATTCGGTTCAGAAAGAAAACCGGGCTATTTCTTTGGAGAATACGCAGAAGCTCAGCCATTCAGGAAATATATCAAACACTCCTGATCCCGTAACATACCTTATCATAGGATAATGATTTTTTCAATATAAGTTCTGTCCTCTGCCGGGAACGCTGCTCTGGTTCCTGCGGACCAGCGGAAATCCGGTTCCCTTTGAGTTGTCAAACCGCCCCGGAGCAGGTAGAATGGAGTGATCGCTGATGCCGTTCGGATACAGGTTTGAATTGATTTAATCCCGGGATAAACCATTTGTTTCAGAAGAAAACGAAAAGAGCAGTAATGATGCCGGAGTGAAAAAGAGCATGCTGAATCATACCGTGAATATTAATGGAATTGAAGTGTCCGTTGTCTACAGTGAAACGGCTGTCCATGAGCTTTTTCTGCCGATTCTGAGAAATCTTTCTCTTCTGCAGAAACGCCTGGGAAGGCGGATTATCGTAATGCTGGCTGCGCCGCCCGGTGCCGGAAAAAGCACCCTGCTGAGTTTTCTTCATGCGCTTTCATGCAGGTATAAAGAGATTGACCAGATTCAGGTGATTGGCATGGACGGCTTTCACAGACGGCAGGAATACCTCCGGTCCCATCATGTTGAAAGGGATGGAAAGCAGATATCCATGGTGGAAATCAAAGGCGCTCCGATCACGTTCGATCTGGAAAAGCTGACTGAAAGCGTGAAAAAGATTGCTTCCGGAGCCGTATGTGGCTGGCCGGTTTATGATCGGCTGCTTCATAATCCGGTTGAAAACGCCTTAACCGTGGACGGCAGGATCATTCTGCTGGAAGGCAATTACCTGCTTCTGGATGAAAATGGCTGGCGTGATCTGTCTAACTATGCGGATTACACGATATTCATCAGCGCTGATGAAGCGCTGCTTCGAAAGCGTCTGATCGATCGGCGGATGAAGACAGGCGTACCGGAAGAAGCCGCGATCCGGTTCGTGGATTTCAGTGATATGCCCAATGTCCGGCTGTGCCTGCAGAAATCCAAGAAAGCGGATTGCTCCCTGAGAATTGATGCGGACAATGAATATCATATGGATTGCTGAGGCTTCAGGGCCCCACGGCCGTCTGATGGGTTCAGCAGAATATCCGGTCCATTCTGCGGAAACCGGGAAACCGTCCCGCGCCTGTGTGCATCAAAAACACTTATCCCAGTCCGGTCACCTGATAATCCTGTGCCTCGACTGCAGCCTTCAGCATGTCATCAGCGACAGGCATGCTTAAAGTCACTACAGCCGTTCCCGCTTTATGGTCTGCTGCAGCGCTTTCCACACCCGGAACGGCTTCCAGAGCCTTTCTGACCCGCGCCTCACAGTGTTCGCACATCATGCCTTCTACCTGCAGTGTTTTTGTTATGGTTTTCACCTGCTTCGTTTTTACAGCGGAAACAGCGGCTCCGAAAGCTTCCGCGGAGATGGCTTGTTCCTGCCGGTCGTATCTGGCGTCATGTGGATTCAGCAGATTCAGCCTCAGGGCGTTCATGCATACGAAGAAGCTGGACAGCGCCATGGCTGCCGCGCCGTACATGGGTTTCATCTCAATCCCGTACAGGCCCATCGCCAGCGGAATACAGATGGCATTGTAAAAGAATGCCCAGAAAAGGTTCTGATGAATGTTTCGGATCGTAGCCCGGCTCAGACGGATTGCAGCGGTCACATCCGACAGGCGGCTTTTCATCACCACGATGTCCGCGGCATCGATAGCCACATCCGTCCCTGCGCCAATGGCAATTCCGTTGTCCGCCACGGTCAGCGACGGTGCATCGTTGATGCCGTCTCCAACCATGGCAACCTTTCCCAGCGGCTTCAGGCTGCGGATCACATCGACCTTGCCTTCCGGAAGAACGCCGGCAACGACCTGATCCACACCGGCCTGCTGACTGATTGCCCTGGCGGTCCGCTCGTTGTCTCCGGTCAGCATGACGGTTCTGATTCCCATGTTCTGCAATTCGCGGATCGCCTGCGCGGAATCCTGTTTGATGGGATCTGCCACCGCAATCAGTCCGGCCAGTTCTCCATCCACTGCGAACAGGAGCGGCGTTTTCCCGTCTTCAGCCAGTGCGTCAGCCTGTTGGATCACGGTTTCCGTCACCAGACCCCTGGAAGTGAGATATTTCAGACTTCCTCCCAGCAGTTCCTTTCCATTCAGGATTGCATGCAGTCCGTTTCCGGGCAGCGCTTCGAAATGGGTAACCTCAAAAGATGCCAATCCCTCCGCGGCAGCTGTCACGGCTTTTGCCAGCGGATGCTCGCTGTTCTTTTCCAGAGAGACAGCCAGACGCAGCAGTTCATCGCGGCTTCTGCCCAGGGGAATCACGTCTGTGACCTGAGGCTGACCTTCTGTGACGGTTCCGGTTTTATCCAGCGCGATCATCTCTGTCCTGCCGGCACCTTCCAGTGCACCGGCTGTTTTATACAGGATTCCGTTTTTTGCGCCGACACCGCTGCCGACCATAATGGCGACCGGAGTCGCTAGGCCGAGCGCGCAGGGACAGCTGATGACCAGCACAGAGATTGCTCTGGCGACCGTGAAGGAGAAAGGTTTCCCGGCAATCAGCCATCCGATCATCGTCAGGATCGCCAGTCCCATCACAGACGGCACAAAAATCCCGGAGACCCGGTCCGCGATGCGGGCCAGCGGAGCTTTTGTTGCAGCCGCATCCGTTACCGTCCGGATGATCTGTGCCAGCGTGGTATCTTCTCCGACCCGTGTAGCCCGGCATTCAATATAACCCTGCTGGTTCATTGTCGCTGCTGATACCTTATCGCCTTCTGACTTGTCCACCGGGATACTCTCCCCGGTCAGGGCAGATTCATTGACCGCTGTAATTCCCTTCAGGATAATCCCGTCCACCGGAATCTGTTCCCCCGGCCGAACTGCAAATACATCCCCGGTTTGAACTTCCTCTATACCGACTTCTGTTTCAATGCCGTCCTTCAGCAGGATGGCTGTTTTCGGAGCCAGGCGCATCAGACTCTTCAGCGCATCGGTGGTACGTCCTTTGGACATCGCTTCCAGCATCTTGCCGATGGTAATCAGAGTCGGAATCATCGCTGCGGACTCAAAATACAGATTCATCCCATACTTCATGACCGTTTCATGCGCTCCCTCTCCCTGGGCCAGAATCATCAGAAACAGTTCAGCCAGAGAATACAGAAAGGAAGCGCTGGAACCCAGTGCCACAAGCGTATCCATATTCGGAGCCCCGTGAAGCAGGGAGGAGAAGCCGGAGGTCAAGAAACGGCCGTTGATGATCATTACCGTCATGGCCAGCAGCAGCTCGAACAAACCCAGAAAAACCAGATTATCAAATACGGCAGGCGCCGGCCAGTGCCACATCATGTGGCCCATGGAAAAATACATCAGTATCAGAAGAACCGGCAGTGAAAGAAACAGCCGCCTCTTCAGCTTTGGTGTTTCGTGATCTTTCAGCGCTTCCGCATCCGCCCAGGCAGGGGACGCATCTTCCTTGTTCCCGCTCTGAGCCCCCTTGAGTGCGGCGCCATACCCGGCAGCTTCCACAGCCCAGATAATCTCATCGTCCGAAGCCGATCCTTCCACGCCCATGGAATTGGTCAGCAGACTGACGGAGCAGGCCGTAACTCCGGGCACACCCAAGACCGCCTTCTCTACCCGGCTTGAACAGGCGGCACAGCTCATGCCGGTTACCTGATATTGCTTCATGGTCATTCTCCTTTATCCTTACTTCATCAGCTTTTGCAGTACGTCCATCAGTTCGTCCACTGTATCTTCACGTCCGGCGCGGATGTCCTCCGATACGCACGTACGCAGGTGACTGGTCAGCAGTACCCTGCAAAAGCTGTTCAGCGCTGAGTTGACGGCGGAAGCCTGCGTCAGAATTTCCGGGCAGAAAGCGTCCTCCTCCAGCATCCGCTGCAGCCCGCGCACCTGCCCTTCGATCCTTTTCAGACGGTTCAGCAGATCGCGGCGTTCCTTTTCATCCCGGATCTTTCTCCGGGGCTGGATCTTTTTTTCCGGAATCGTTTCGGACATGTCCACCCCTCCCTTCGATACCCCACAGGGGTATCCTTGATGCAGCGCCATTTTATACCCCCGGGAGGTATTTGTCAACACAATTACCCGGATGATATCGGGATAAGCACCCTTGAATCTTG
>JAFRGU010000076.1 GCA_017433675.1 Clostridia bacterium | reverse complement strand
GGGGCGGATCCCGAAGCGAGCGACCGGAACGACGGGAGCGAGGCACATCCGCTGAAGACGATTCAGCAGGCTGCGGACCTGGCGGAGCCGGGGACCCGGGTGCGGATCCGGGCCGGGATCTACCGGGAATGCGTCCACCCGAGGCGGGGCGGGACGGATCCGGCGCACATGATCAGCTACGAAGCCTACGGCGACGGGGAGGTCGTGATTTCCGCCTCGGAAGAGGTCCGCGATTTCCGGCCCAGCACCGGCTGGCGCCTGAAGGGCTTTGGATCGGAAGCGGACACCTCAGGTGTCCGGATCTGGGCTCACCGGCTGGATCCGGACATGTTCCGGGGATACAATCCCTTCTGCGCGGTCAATATCCTGCACGACCGGCTGTTCATTGAATATGACAAGACCGACATGACCCCCTACCTGAATCGGCGGGGATGCGTATTCTGCGACGGGAAGCCGATGAAGCAGGTGGCGCTGTACGAGGGTATGGGGCAGGAGGACAACACCTACTGGGTCGAGCACAACGGGCAGACCGTCCATTTCCGGCTGGCCGGGGACGCGGATCCCCGGGAGCACCGGATCGAATTGACCGTACGCGAGCAGTGCTTTGCGCCGGAGGAGCCCTTCCTCTCCTACATCCGGGTGAAGGGTCTGCGATGTGAACATGCCGCCACCGGGGCTCCGGTTCCGCAGCGCGGCGCGATTTCCGCGTTCCGGGGGCACCACTGGGTGATCGAGGACTGCGAGGTGCGGTGGAGCAACGGTGTCGCCATCGACGTGGGCAATGAATGCTGGCACCACGAGCATACCCCGGGGGAGATCATCGGATACTCGGTGATCCGGGGATGCAGAATCCGGGACGCCGGCGTATGCGGCATCGCCGGGCTGTTTGCCAAGGGCATGCTGATCGAGGACAACGAGATCAGCGGCACCGGATGGCAGAAAATGGAGCTGAGCTGGGAGGCCGGGGCCATCAAGCTGCACAACAGCGAGAACGCGCTGATCCGACGGAACGTTTTCCGCGACACGCTGCGGGCGGATCATCTGTGGCTGGACTGCGGGAACGAGAACAACCGGATCACCTGCAACCTGTTCCTGAACGGCATTGAGCAGCGGGAAGCCATCTTTATCGAGTGCACCCGGGAGGGCGTGAACCTGATCGACAACAATATCATCTGGAATGTGGAAGGACGCTTCGACCCGGCCAGGATTCCCGCAGAGCACGGCTCCTCCGGATGGTACAAGCTGCGGGAGACGGAGGCCGTGAACGGATACGCCGTATACGCCGAGGGGACCGACCGGCTGTACATTGCCCACAATCTGATCGGGAAATGCCGGTACGGCGGATACTACGCCAAGCCCGTCGGCTTCCGGATGTCCGCTTTCGACCGGGGCGGCACGAGCCGGAAGGCAAGCGTGATCAACAACATCTTCTATGACTGCGGAGAGGCGGCGATCTGCTTCCCGACGGAAGACAACCGGGCGGAAGGAAACCTGTACATCCGGATGAAAGGCGGATACCTGCGCGTCATGTATCCCGAACCGGAAACCTGCCTGAACCTG
>JAFRGU010000075.1 GCA_017433675.1 Clostridia bacterium | reverse complement strand
GATATGCGATTCCTTTTGAAACCGTCTTCTGTATTCCCGCCATCCTGTCCTCACATGATAATAATCCGGATCAGCACCCGACCCGTATTCCACGTCAGTGTGAAATCATTTTTCCCGGGTTTCAGTGTGCGGATGAAATCTTCTTCAAAGGTGATGCTGTAGCCGGTTTCCGCCCGGCGGATAATTCGGTAATTTTCCGGATCCACGGTTTCGCCGGTTTTCCGGTTCCGCAGTCGGATAAAGCTCTCCGGCGCAGCGGCCGCGGCATCGAAATCCAGAACATATTCCGTATCCGTTGCCAGCACCACCGTCAGGGTATAAATCGTTTCCCCTGTTTCTCCTGTTTTTTCGCCATCGGCTATGTTCTCCGCGCGGACCGGTCCCGGCATCTCCGGCGGCTCTGGTAGCAGCTCCCGGGAATCGTTTTCCGGCGGATCCGGTTCGTCCGGCCTCTCTTCTTCCTGGGATCCTTCTTCCGTCCTGCCCGGAATAATGACCCTGGTCGTCCCGCGGTACAGATTATCGCTGACATACGCCTCCGGAATCGTTACGCCCTCCGCAGTGGTAACCTCAATAACCTGTGTCTCGAAAGTATATTCGCCGCTTTGATCAAGCGTCACCTGTAAACTGCTCTCCACACTTTTATTGGGGTTGAGTCCGTCCTTGCTGTCGGTGTTGACGCTCTTTTCCACTTCGTCCACTAGTTCTCCGTCCCGATAAACCTTTACCGTATACCGGATTACTGCATTCTTTGGCAGCTTCTTATAGCTCTGGTTCTTAAATTCAGTTCCCACCGTGATCGTTGTTCCGGGCTCTGCCTCTGCCAGTTCCACCCCATCCTCATCTTCAATTCGCATTCCCGTCGGGATCAGGTTTGCGTCCTGAACCGCGTTTTTTGTTCCCTCCGTTTCGGGCTCAGCGGTCTTCTGCGGTGTCAGAGTTGAAACAATGCCGATTGCCGTGGTATAGCGGGTGTTGTATCCCTCCAACTGCACAGAACTGATGCTCGAATTTTCAAAAGGAGCCGTCTGATACATCACATATTCGTCCGGATAGTCCGCTGCGTCTTTTTGGGTACCATTGGCCCGGTCGTCCGAATCAGAGATAAACAGCGCCCGGATCGCTGCCGCTGCTTCCTCCAGCTTCTCCCGAATATATCCAAAGACTGTCAGGGCATGACCGGCTGTAATCGTTTCCTGATCCCGGTAGAAATAGGATCCCACGCCAACACCGTATCCTTCCCTCAGCTTATCGACCGCTGCCTCCAGCTGTTCCGGCAGCTGTTCATCATATTCCTCTGAAACCCCGGCCGCCGCATAATCGGGCCAGTATCCGCCGGTTCCTGCATGCTGCTGCTGCGACGCACCATTCGAGGCTTCCCCGTAGGCGACATTGCCGCTCCCCTTGTAACTTGCCTGATAGGGATTCACCCCGTTCAGATACCAGCTAATGCCCATACTCTGGTACCCGCCCCGGTTATTGAATTCATCCCGGAATTCCTGAAAAGTGTCGTCCTCATCCTTCTCCTTATTCCACCCGGCATATTCCAGCATGTCTGCCGTGGAAGCCGCCCAGCAGATATTGGAATCAGCCCCCCATTTGCTGATCTTCTCCGCGTCGATCAGATCCAGCTTCAGGTCATACTGTGCTTCGGCGCCGGTTTCTGATAACGTAAATATTTTTCTTGCAAGAAAACTTGCTGCGATATCCTCCGCCAGCTGCTGCCATGCGGCTTCCGAATTGGAGCCCGTCTCTGCAAGTCCCGTCACCAGACAGTTGTATTCCCGGCCTTCAGCCGTGAAGGAAAACGTCATCTGACTGTATCGGTTGTTGGTCTCCACCGGCGTGATGAGCAGTTCGGAAATCTCCGCTGATGCACCGGTGCTTCCCGTTTCGTCATCCGGCAGCTTTTCTTCAGGAACTCCTGTCAGGATAGTATTCTCTGCTTCTGTATCCGGTTCTTCCGGAATGGCCGGCAATTCATTCGTCTCAACGGTCTCCTGCTCAGTTGTTTCCATTGGCTCTTCTGCCGGTATACTCATCTCAGTTTCCGCTAGCGGCTCCTCCGATACAGCTGAAGCTTCATCCGGTTCGAGTGTCTCCATTTCTGCTGATTCCAGTAATTTTCCCTCAGGTATGACAGTTTCCGGTTCCTCGGATTCGTTTATCCCTTCATCGGTTTCAGGCGCTTCAGGCTCAGTCATTTCCGCCGGTTCTTCATCCGCGGCTTCTGTTTCCTCCGGCACCGCCGTAGTTTCGGCCTGCACAGATGCTTCCGCTTCGGTCGCTTCAGTCATTTCATCTGCTTCTGGGCCCGATTCTTCCTCCGCTTCCGGTTCATCCGGGATCACAGGAGCCTCACCCGTCGTCTCCTTCTCTTCTTCCCGGGCATCATCCATTACCGTGTCTTCATTTTCCGGGTCGTTTTCAGAAACATCCGGCCTCTCAAAGGCTTCCTTCTCTGTATCGGCCTGTATCCCGATCATTTCCGGGCTTTCATCCGCCGGTTCGGTTTCTTCCTCGTCACCGGGGTTTTCTTCCTGTCCTGTCGTCTCAAAAACAAAGATCATGCTCTCTTCCGGCAGCCCGGATACAGTTTCCGGGAAATTTCCCCCGGCATTTTCTTTTCCAGGTGCTTCAGAAGAAACGATTTCATCTGTAACATCCGAACCCGCCGGAACCGATACTGCCTGACCCTGCGGTTCTTCTCCGAAAGCAAACGGACCTGGAAGCAGAGAGGCCGCCAGTATACCTGCGATCCATTGTCTGATCTTCATCCCGTTCCGTTCCTTTCTCAGATTTCCTCCGGGATCATCCGGATAATCTCGCTGAAGGGCATCAGGTTTTCATCTGCCTCCTGCGCCCGGTGATGACGCAGAATCGTTTCCGCGG
>JAFRGU010000074.1 GCA_017433675.1 Clostridia bacterium | reverse complement strand
ATGCGGATGACATTGGTCATATGGCCGGAGAAGGTGGACAGATTCTGGCTGATACTCTGGCTGTCGCCGATATCACAGAGCACCCGGTCCATCATTCCGATGACGGTTCCGTCCCCGCAGGGAATATGAAGCCCGCTCTGGGCCATCATGGTCAGCAGTCCGACTGTCCTGAGGCAGACGGTTTTTCCGCCGGTGTTCGGTCCGGTGACCGCGATGCCGGCATCCGGCAGGGACAGGTCCAGGCTGAGCGGCACGCAGGTTTCCGGGTTCAGCAGCGGATGCCGGGCATCCACCAGGCGGATCCGGCGCTCTGAGGTGATTTCCGCCGGACGGGCATTCATTTCCAGGCTCAGCTTTGCCCGGGCAAAGATCACATCCAGGTCTGTCATGACGCGAACCGCATCCTCCAGCGGCTGCGCTTCCGCAGCGACCCGGTCGCTGAGCTCCCAGAGAATACGCCGCTCTTCCGTATCAATATCGATCAGCAGCTGATCCAGATCCAGACGCATGGACCGGACCGCGGAGGGTTCCATGAATACCGTGGAGCCCTTCCCGGATGTATCGATCACCCGGCCCGGGAACTGGCTCTGGTATTTTTTCTGCACGGGCAGGACAAAGGTTCCGCCGCGCCGGGTAATATAGCTGTCCGCCAGTTCCTTTTTATGATGAAGAATCATCTGATTCAGTTTGTCCCGGATCCCCTGCTCCGCAGAATCCCGCAGGCGGCGAAGATTCCGCAGAGCAGGGGAGGCCTCATCCAGCACGGCATCCTCCCGGACAGAGCGGCCGATGTCCTCTTCCAGGGGGTCCAGATCCGGCAGCTCCGTATGCCAGGAAGCGATGGCGGCACTGTACAGGGCCGCTCCCTGCAAATAGCGGCGCAGGCGCCGGATGGCAGCGCAGAAGCGCGCGACGGAGCAAAGGTCCGCGGGTGAAAGCATCCCGCCCTGCAGCGCCGCCGCCAGACCGGCCTGTGTGATCTCTGTCTCTGTCAGGGGCGGCGTTCCCGCGTTTTCCATCACGCGGCGGGCGGCCGTGGTTTCTTCCATCCGGGCGCGGCAAAGGCTCTCGTTCAGGATGGGTTCCGTATCGTCCAGCATCCGGCGGGCGGACCCGGAGACGGCCATTTCCTGCAATTGTATGATGATCTGATCAAAACCGAGTGAAAGCATATCCTGTGTCATGGTGATCCCTCTTGTTCATTTTGATATGACATGAACAAGAACCGGAGAATGCGGCCGGGACGCACCGGAAAAAGGGCAAACAAAAAAGTGCCCGGATCCTGCCTGTACCGCGCCATGGCATCAGCAAACAAGCGGTCATGTCACCGCGTCATTCCATTCGCCATGTTCCCCGTTACAGAACCGTCTCCAAACACACCTCGTGATGCAGGATTGCCTGCTGTCCGTCAGGATCTCTGCTGAGCACATTATATGCGGGCGGATCCGGTTTGTCAACAGACTGCCTGACCGGATTCCTGATCTCCGGCATGCTGAAGCTGAAAGGGAACCGATCGGAGAAAGTATAAAACCTGGAGAATTAACTCCGGTATGCTGAAGCAGGCGGAACCGACAGGAGGAAAGAACCAAAAGCCCGGTGCCTTCCGCAACGCGCGAAACGGTAAACTGCAAACTATTCCGTTTCAGAAGATCCGGAAACCAGCGCAGAAAGCGCAGAAAAATTTGCCAGGGGCCTGTTCTGCGGCGTATAATTATTTGCGGGGCATCAAACATGATTCCCGCCGATGAGCAAGAACAAGGAGGAAACCGAATTGAAAAAAACCGTATCTCTGATTCTGGCTGCCATGATGGTCTTCGCAGTATCCCTGGCCCTGGCAAAGACTGTGGAGCCTGAAAGCACGGAAACCAACGGCCTGGCAGGAACGACGATTCACGCGACCGTGGGCGAATATGACGCGCAGGCGAAAACCTTCACCGTTACCCTCTACGACGACGACCGCTTTGACATTGACAAGATTGAAAAGCTGGAAGCGGGGGACACGCTGCTGGCCGGCGGACGGGTGTATCAGGTTCGGGAAAAGACGGAAGATGAAAGCGGAGATATCATGGTCGTTACGGCGGACGGGGAAGAAATCGTATTCGTGCAGGTCGGAGACGACAACATGATTGCCCAGAGCACGGATGACGACAGGCGGTATATGCACGCATTCGGCATTCTTCGCCTCCCGGCAGCCGCCGCGATCCGCTATGAAGACAATTCCGACCCGGACAAAGCGGAAGCCGCTGTCACGGAAGGCCTCGAAAATATCCTGAAAATCAAGGCCGAAAAAGAGGAAAACAGCATTGGATTCGACTTCTACGGTACGATTATTACGCTGAATGACAACATGGAAATCGAAGTGATCCATCAGGATTTTGACGTGGCCCAGTAACAAGGCCGGTCATTTCCCCTGTATTGACGGAGGAGGACATTTTCCTCCCGCGAAAGCCCCCGCAAAGTCCGGATTGGACGGATTTGCGGGGGCTTTTTTTGCTTTTGAGAAAGGACCGGCTTGGCAAAACGGGGAAAGTGTGATATGATCAGTTCAAGATACAGAAAGGGGGGACTTCCATGAAGCAGATGCGGTATCTGGTCCGCGTTGCGCGCGGTTTTGCGTATGATTTTGCGCCGGATGGGAGAAGTCTGCCCTTTTTGGATTCCGTCAAGGCGCTATGAACCGATTTGATTTCACAGCGATATCTGCCGGCGGTCCGATCAGGGCCGCCGTTTTTACGTGCCTGAAAAAAGAAAGGATGATCTGTGATGAAGCATTTCCGGGCCTGGCGCGCGACCGCGCGCATGTGCCTGAAGGAAAAAAGCTATTTCGGCCTGGCCAACGTGATCGCCCAGTATCTGCTGCGGGCGGCAGGGCTGGGCGCGCTGCTGATGATCTGGCGTTCCCTGTTCATGCAGGGGGCGGACATGCAGGGCCTGACCCTCAACCAGGTTTATGTCTACACGATCCTCTCCACGGTGCTCGCGCCGATGCTGGACGTGCGGACGCCGGCCTCCGGCTGGCTCCATGACGGGTCGGTGCTGAAGCTGTATCTGCGGCCGAGAAGCCTGTTTGGCCAGCTGGCCGCCCACACCGTGGGCGGCTGGGTGCTGCCGCTGGTGATTCTGTCGCTGCCGGTGACGGGCATCGCGCTGCTCTGCGGCGTGGATCTCCGGCCGGCCAGCCTGTGGTTCTTTCCTTCCCTGATACTGACGGTTTCGCTGGGGTTCGCGGTGGATTACCTCTTCTCGTGCCTGCTGATCCGCCTGAACAATCTGGAGTGGGTGGTGCACGATATGCGCCAGTCGCTGACTGCGCTGTTCACCGGTTCCGTCATTCCCTTCGCCGCGCTGCCCTGGGGGCTCGGGCGCTTCCTGGCGCTCACGCCGCTGGGTTCCCTGGCCGGCGGCCCGCTGTCCATCTATACCGGGCTTGCGGAGCCGATGACCATTCTGGCGGCGCAGCTGTTCTGGAACGCGGTGCTCTGGCCGCTGGCCCTCTGGCGTTTCGCTTCCATGCGGGAAAGGATGGTGTCCTATGGCGGATAAGATTTGGACGGTCCTGCGGCTGCTCCGGCTGTATGCGCGCATGGACCTGAACTGGGTGCTGCAGGATTTCAAGGCCGCTGTGATCGTGATCTGCGCGGAGATGATCAATAACCTGACCGCCGTCTCCGGCATTCTGCTGCTGGCCGTGCGCTTCGGCGGCGCGGGCGGGCTGAGCACGGATGAGATCCTGCTGATGCTCGGCTTTTTCGAGCTGGCGGACGGCCTTTGCTATATGCTGTTCGGCGGCTTCAATGTGCTGCATATCAGCCGGAGGATCGGACGCGGGCAGGTGGACCACATGCTGATCCAGCCCCGGCCGCTGATTGTGCAGCTGCTCACCGAAGGATTTATGCCCGTTTCCGGCAGCGGCGGTTTCCTGATCGGAATCCTGCTTACAATCCTGGCATGGACCCGGCTGCATCTGGAAGTGATGCTGCTTCGCGGGGCGCTCCTCCTGCTGTATATGCTGTGCCATATCCTGCTGACGCTGGGGCAGAGCTTCCTCTTCGGATCGGCTGCCTTTTGGACCCCGGTAGCCAGTGAGGAGCTGTCCACCCTGATTCTTGACCTGAACGGCCAGCTGGGCCGTTTCCCGCTGTCCGGCCTGCCCCGCTGGCTGCTGAGCCTGCTGTATACGGTGCTGCCGGTGGGCCTGCTGGCATATCTTCCGTCGCTGGCGCTGCTGGGCCGGCTGACCGGAGCCGCGCTGGCGCTGCCCGTCTGCGCCGCGGCGGCGTTCGTGCTGGCGGCGGCAGTCTGTTTCCGGGCGGGCATGCGGCACTACCTGCAGAACAGCTGCAACCGCTATAAGGGCATGGGCCATCGAAGCTGAAAAGGAGAGATCATCAATGAAAACGAATCAAGCATGCGTCGTCCAGCTGGAGCACGTCACCAAATACTTCGACCAGCGCCGTCCCGTTTCCCTGTGGAAACGGGAGCACAGCCGGATTTACGCGCTGAACGACGTCAGCTTTACCCTGCACCGCGGTGAGTTTGCCGCCTACGCGGGGCCCAACGGCGCCGGAAAATCCACGACCTTCAAGCTGCTTGCGGGCCTGCTCCGGGCCCAGCAGGGACAGGTGAAAATCTTCGGTGCCGATCCCTGCGTGAAGCGCATTGAGGTGATGCGCCGCACCGGCGTGCTCTTCGGCAACCGGAGCGAACTGTGGTGGGATCACCCCGTACGGGCTTCCTTCGAATGGAAAAAAGCCGTCTGGGATATCCCGGACGGCGTGTATCGGACGAACGTTAAGCGGCTGAAGGAGCTGCTCGACCTGGAGCCCCTCTGGAACACCTTTTCCCGCGAGCTGTCCCTCGGGCAGCGCATGCGGGCGGATCTCGCGCTGACGCTGCTGCACGCACCGGAGCTGGTGCTGCTGGACGAACCGACCCTGGGGCTGGACGTCCTGGCGAAGCGCAGAATGATCGATTTCCTGAAGCTGGCCAACCAGGAGCTCGGCGTTACGATGATGGTCACTTCCCACGACATGGACGACCTGACGGAAATGGCCAACCGGCTGCTGCTGATCAACCGGGGGCGCCTGGCCTTTGACGGCAGCTACGAAGCGCTCCTGCGCATGACCGGGGATCACCGCCTGGTCCGGCTGATCACCTCCGCAGACCCGCCCGTACCGGAGGGCCTGACGCTGGTGGAGCGCAGCGGAGACCGCTGCACCTACCGCTATGACGGCACCAAGATCCCTTCACCGCGGCTGTTTACCCTGCTTGCCGGCATTCCCGGCATCCGGGATATCCAGATGGAACCCGAGAACATCGAAACCGTCATCGCCAATCTGTATCAGAAATGGTCTTCGGGAAAGGAAGCAGCAGCGCCGGAGACGGGGATCGGCTGAAGCGCGGAAAAGGGGCTGCCCCTCCTGCACCCCCGGCCGCATGCTGTCAGCTTTTCAGCGCTTCCGGCGGGTCCAGCTGCATCGCCCTGCCCAGCAGTTTGAGGATCAGGGGATACAGGGTGATGAACCAGAACACATGGATCACGGAGAAGATCAGCTTGCCCCAGTGGTTTCCCAGAGCGCCGGTCAGGATGGGCCGCACCAGGCCT
>JAFRGU010000073.1 GCA_017433675.1 Clostridia bacterium | reverse complement strand
GGAGATCGCCTTTGAACTGCGGCTGAACCGGGCCCGGTATATCCGGATCTACGCGGACGTGCTGATTATCACCGGCGCCCATGCCTTTACGCTGGAATTCAAGATGAAGGACCGGATCGACCCGGAGGAAGTACTCCAGGCGGCCAAGTATGTCCCCTATCTGGAGATGATTCTGGGGCCGCGGATTGAAGTGATCCCCGCGCTGGTGCTGACGGGGAGCCGTGATTTTTTTGATTTTGTGCCGATCGGGGATACGGAGGGCGTGCTGGCCGCCTGCAGCGGAGATATGATCTTCAACGTGCTGAACGAGTATCTGGGTTTTCTGCGAGAATGAAGGGACAGCCCCTCCCGGCCGGTCAGTGATCGATCAGACATAAAAGGGTTCCGCTGACGCCAAAGACCCAGTGCACGATCCACACGCCCAGAATATTCTGCTGTTTGTCATAGAGGATGCCCTCCAGCCCGGCCAGGATCGCCGCGCCCACCATAAAGAGGAATCCGAAATGGATATGCAGCGCCGCGAAAATCAGGGAAGAAAGCACAATCGCGAGGGCTCCGGTGTGTTTTCCCGTGGTGATGCGCTTCAGATTGCCCTGCATGACGCTGCGGGCGAGGAATTCCTGGATCCCGGCGGTGAATACATACAGGACCTGCCGCAGACCGAAGCGGCCGGGATCGAAAAACGGGGCGGCCGGCTCAAAGCAATTTGGATCTATCAGCCGGGCAACCGCCTTGAGACCGCACAGGAACAAAAAGGCGCATACCGCAATGACCAGCGCCGTCCGGACGGTCTTCCCCGGCTCCTGCGCCGTGATGCCCAGATCCCGCCAGGTAAGACTCGTGCGATGCAGGATGAAAACCAGCATGAGCAGGCCCAGCACCTCCACGCCGTGGGTCATGAAATCCGCTGCAACGGGCCGGCCCAGGAATTCCCAGAACGCGTAGACGAGCATCCAGCCGCAGAAGCCGAAGAGGAAGGTCGTAAAGGTATTCGATGAATCATTCAGCTTCCGCTTCATTTCCTCCGCAGCCGTCTCATCGCTCAGCGTGATGACCAGCATCGCGCTGTCCGTTTCCGGATCCCGCAGGAAGGAGCTGGACATCAGGACGACGTATTTCCGGCCGGACGGCGCCATATAGGGCACCTTTTTCACCGTCGTCACATCCTTGTCGTACAGCGCGGCCAGGATGGCTTCGTTAAAGCTGTCGTTATACGTGCTGTCCGAAAGCAGCGAGAAGCGGGTTTGCTCCTCCCGGTAGCCTTCGTCCACCTCCAGCAGACGGGCAGCCGGATGATTGACATAAACGATTTTGCCTTTGCTGTCGAGTACCAGCACCGCGGAGCTCATATCCCGCAGCACACGCTCGGAAAAGGGGTATTTATTCTGTGCCATTGTGATTCCTTTCGTTCTGGGCCATTTGCTGATTTCGGCCAGGGGCAGTTCCTTTTTCAGTTATACCGGAATGATTATATCTCTTCCGGGCGAATTTTTCCACCGAAATATCGCCAGCTCAATCTGTGATTTTTCTTCACTTTTTGCACGCGGCGGGACCGGGCAGCTGTACTATGGAGATTGGAAAAACAGCCCTTTTCAGAATCCCATCCGTTTACACATTCCCCATTTCTTGCACTGAACAGATCTGTTTTTGCCCATGGGGGTTGACTTCCGGAAATATGTTCCTTATAATGCACGATGGCTTTTCCGAAGCGGAGAGTCGAATAAACGGGAAGAATCCCGAAAAGAAGAAGGAGAAAAAACATGAAGAAGCTGTTTGCAATCCTGCTTTCCCTGTTCCTGGTTCTGGGCGTTGCCGCCGCGGAGACCACTGAGGAAATGAAAGAGGAAGTTATGAACTGGGAGGACGTCTCGGAGATTGCTGCCAGTATTGAAGGCGATTTCGTTTCTTTCGAGGAGTTCGGTCTGAATATGTATCTGCCCTCCAGCTTCAGCGCTGTGGAAGTGACGGAAGAGCAGAAGGCTGCGGGTATGGTTTACCTTCTGTCCAGTGAGGAACTGGGCGGAGCGTTGTCTATTGCCTATCAGAGCCTTGGTGATATGGACTTCGATGCGTATCTTAATTCACTGAAGGAAGCCGGAGCAACCGAGTTCGAGAAGGACACGGTCAACGGCCTGACTGCTCTGTCCTATGAACTGGTATCAAATGGACAGAAGACTGGCAGTCTGGTCTTTGGTACAGAAGAGAACAACATCATCACCTTCTGCTTCTGGCCCATTGATAATGAGAACTTCAAGCTTGCTGCGGCTGTCATGGGCGCTTCGATCAACGCCGGAGAATAATCAATCGCGT
>JAFRGU010000072.1 GCA_017433675.1 Clostridia bacterium | reverse complement strand
ATCTGAATCTGGCGGATCCGAATCCTGAACGCCGGGCGCATACCCAGGAAATCTACAGGGCCCATTTGCGGGCCGCGCCGCTGATCGGCGCAAGGGTGGTGGGCACAGAGACCTATGCCAATCCCGAATCGCACTTTTCAGAACCCGCTCCGCAGAGCGAAGCGGCTTTCCGGCTGTTCATGGACAGCCTGCGCCCGGTGGTGCGCTACGCGGAGGAGGTCGATGCCATCCTGGCGGTGGAAATGGTTTATCACCATATCATTTCCACTCCGGAACGCGCGCAGCGCATGCTGGAGGAACTGCCCTCCGATCATCTGCAGATCATCCTGGACGCCGTCAACCTGATCGGGCCGGGCCATGACAGGGAGGCGGAAGCCCTGGCTGAGGATGCCATCCGGCGGCTGGGAGACCGGGTGCGTATCCTGCACATGAAGGACTTTACGGTCCGGCCGGGAGAAATCCATTCCCAGGCCTGCGGAACGGGCCGCATGCGCTTCGAATCCCTGCTGGCGCTGGCCAAAAAACATGATCTGCCCATGACGCTGGAGGATACCACGCCCGAAAACGCGGAGGCCGCGCGGCTGTATCTGGAGGAAATCGCCAAAACGCTTTAAGAAGGAACCAAGTTCATGAATATCTTTATCTGCGGTGATTCCACCGCGCAAACCTATGATCCCGCCCAGACCCTGATGGTGGGCTGGGGACAGCTGCTGGGGGATTCCCTGCCGGGTGTCACGATCCGCAATCACGCCAAGGCGGGACGCAGCACCCGGTCCTTTCTGAACGAAGGCAGGCTCCGGGAACTGGATCAGTGCATTCAGCCCGGGGATCTTTTGCTGATTCAGTTCGCACACAATGATGAAAACGAAAAGCCGGAACGCCATACGGAACCTTGGACATCCTATACCGATAACCTGTCCGTCTTTGTCCGCTTCGCCCGGCAGCACAGCGCCGTGCCGGTCCTGCTGACGCCCATCTGCATGCGGATCTGGGAAAACGGCATGCTGCAGGAAACCCACGGAGAATACAGGGAGGCCATGCATGCGCTGGCCCAAAGGATGGAAGTTCCGCTGATCGATGCCTATCGGGACAGCTTCCGGATCGTCGCGGCAGCCGGGGAAGAGGGCAGCAAAGCCTTCTTTATGCATCTGGCGCCGGGGGAGGATGCGCGGTATCCGGAAGGCCTCCGTGATAACGCACATACCCGAAGGGCAGGCGCTGCGCGTTTTGCGGAAAGCATCGCCCGCGGACTGATTCAGGCCGGGCTCGTACCGGCGCCATGAAATCATGACGGAAATCCGGAACCGTCGTATCCGGAATATCCGTCCTGGAACCAGTCGGATTCCGCTTCCCGGTTCCCCTGCCTCCGGAACGGAAACCATCCTGATTCCGGCAGGCGAAAAGAGCTCCCTTCGGGGAGTTCTTTTCGAATCCGGCTCCATATGGTATAATCAAAAACGAAAAAGCTTCACGGAGGGACGCATGCAGCTGCCGGATATCGTATGGGGACTGATGAACCGCCTTGTGGAGGCGGGATATTCCGCCTACGCCGTGGGCGGATGTGTCCGGGATACCCTGCTGGGCAAGGAACCGAAGGACTGGGATATCTGCACATCCGCCCGGCCGGAAGAGACGGAACGCGTTTTTGTCGGGGAGCGGCTGATTGAAACCGGAATCAGGCACGGGACGGTGGCCGTGATTCAGGGAAAAACTCCGTACGAGATCACCACGTTCCGGATCGACGGCGAATATACGGACCACCGGCATCCGGACTGCGTCGATTTCGTGGACCGGGTGGATGAGGATCTGGCCCGGCGCGATTTTACCATCAATGCGATGGCCTGTGACCGGGAGGGAACCATCCTGGACCTTTTTGACGGTCAGCAGGACCTGCGGGACAGAATCATCCGCTGCGTCGGAGCGCCGGAAATGCGATTCGAAGAGGACGCGCTGCGGATCCTGCGGGCGATGCGGTTTGCGGCCACGCTGGATTTTACCATCGAGGAGGAGACCTCCAAAGCGATCCACAAGCTCTATCCGACGCTTGCCCAGGTGGCCGCGGAGCGCAAGCGGACGGAGCTGGTTCAGCTGCTGTGCGGACCGGCGGCGGGGCGGATCCTCCGGGAATACGAAGAGGTGATTACCTTCCTGATCCCCAGCCTGAAGGCGATGGTGGGATACGACCAGGAGAATCCGCATCATCGCTACACTGTCTGGGAGCATACCATCCGGGCGCTTGAAAACGTGCCGCCGGAGCCGGATCTGCGGGTGGCCATGCTGATGCACGACAGCGGGAAACCCTTTGTCCGGACGACGGATGCCCAGGGAATCGGACATTACGCCGGGCATCAGGAGGAATCCGCCCGGCTGGCCGCGGAAATGATGGAAGCCATGAAATTCGACCGGGCGACCCGGGAACGGGTGGTTCGCCTGGTCCGGGGACACGATATCCCGCTGAGCCCGGAGAAAAAGCTCCTGACGAGGCGGCTGAACCAATACGGTGAACGCGATCTGCGGGCCCTGTTCGCGATTCACCGGGCGGACCGGATCGCCACCGGAACCCGAAACCCGGAACATGCCACGGACCGGTGCGCGGAACTGAACGCGGCGCTGGATGCGCTGCTCCAGGAGCAGCCCTGCTACCAGCTGAAGGATATGCAAATCGACGGCACGGATCTGGTGAAAATCGGATACCGGGGGCCGGAGATCGGGCGAAAGCTGGAGGAGCTGCTGGGGCGGATTATGGAAGGAAGCATCGGGAACGAACGGGAGGCGCTGCTGCAGGCAGCCAAAGAGGAAAAATGACAGACCGGCTTTATTATGACGACGCATATCTGTGGGAATTCGACGGAACGGTGACCGCCGGGAAAGAAACGGACGGGCCATGGATCGCGCTGGACCGTTCCGCTTTCTATCCGACGAGCGGCGGGCAGCCATACGATACGGGGAGCTTCTGCTTCGACGGGAAAGAGATCCGCGTCACCGATGTGGAGGCGGACAGGGAAGGAATTGTATGGCACCGGGTGGAAGAAACCATTCCGGCCGGGACCAGCGTACACGGCAAAATCAACTCGGAACGGCGGATCGACCATATGGAGCAGCACGGCGGAGAACACATGCTTGCCGGCGCGATCTGGGAAAAGCTCGGCGGAACCACCATCGGGCTGCATCTCGGCGCCGAGGACAGCAGCATTGATGTCGCCATGCCGGAGGGCAGAACCCATCTGAGCGAGGAAGAGATCCGGATGCTGGAGGAGACGGTCAACGACCGCATCCGCCGGGACGCGCCCATCCGCTGCTGGTTTCCCACAAAAGAAGAGCTGGCAGAGCTGCCGCTTCGGAAAGCGCCTACGGTACAGGAGCACGTCCGCATTGTCGCGATGGGGGACTTTGAGATGGTGGCCTGCGGCGGGACGCACCCGGCGAGCACAGGGCGGATCGGCCAGATCAAAATCCTCAGCGCGATCCCCAGCAAGGGAAAAATCCGGGTGTCCTTTGTCTGCGGAAAGCGGGCGGAACGCGTATTCCGGGAAGTGTTCCGGAGCGCGAAAAAGGCCGGGAACGTGATGAGCTGCCCCACCGAGAAGCTGGCGGCCTGCGCGGGGGAGCTGAAGGCCCGCCTGGCCGAGGCGGAACGGAAGGTGAACCGCTTCGAAACGGAACGGATTCTGCAGGATATCCGGAAGAACGAGGATCCGGAAAGCCTGCCGGGAATTACGGTCAGCGTAACGACGGCCGGTGAAGCGGACAGCAAGCCGGTGGCCGAGGCGGTCAGCCGATACGTGGCGGAGGACGGGCATGCGCTGCTTCTGTGTGTCGGGGAACGACTGACCTTCGCGAGAAGCCGGGATGTCGATATTGACATGAATGAGCTGATCAAGCGCGTCGCCCGGGGCGGCGGGCGGCCTGACATGGCCAGCGGGGCAGGAATTCCCCAGTGTACGGAAGTGGCTCTGAAAATCCTGAAAACGGAAGGGAAGGGGAAGAATTGGCGCAAAAAGAGGATTTAATCCGGTGCCGGTGGCATGTGGACCGGACGAAGGAGCCGTGTGATTATACGGTCATCTGCCTGCACCCGGACTATGCGGATATGGAGGTACGGCTGAGCTCCGCCGATGTAACTGAACGGGTTGCCAAGGCCCGGCTGATCGAAATGATGTACCGCGAAGGCGAGAAGCGGGGAATCCCGGCGAGAAGAATCCTTTTTAAGATCAACGGGATTGAAGAGTAGAGGCACGCCGGAATCCATCCGCGGAAAATGAGGACAAAATTGTAAAAAACGCTTTTCTTTTCTTTGAAAACCTCTGTCAGGACTTGACAATCCTGCATTTCTGGTGTAGATTGTATCCAAAGTGCAGGGAAAAAACCATTCCCCTGGACTGACGGAGGAGGTTATACATGGCGCTGACTTTTCAGCCGATGGTGGAGAGCAAACCGATTCGCGAGATCGCCTATGAAGTTCTGAAAAAGGCCATCATTACCGGCGAGATTCCCGCCGGGGAACGCATCGTCGAGACCGATTATGCGGACCGGCTTCATATTTCCAGGACGCCGCTGCGGGAAGCGCTGCGGAAGCTGGAGCGGGACGGTCTGGTGGAATATGTGATGCGGCGGGGCGTGGTGGTCCGGGCCTTCACGATTGACGATGTCCGCGAGATCTACACCATCCGAAACTCCCTGGAGATGCTGACGCTTCCGGCCATCATCGAAAAGGCGACCAAGGAAGATATCGACTCCCTGCGGGAAAGACTGAGCGAGATGGACAGGCTCCAGGCGAAGGACGACATCGAAGGGCTGAGCCCGCTGGCCCGGGCATTCCACTGGGAGTTGACGAGCATCTGCGGGCAGAAGCGGATTCTGCGGGTCATCGAGGGGCAGGATGAATATATCCGGCGCTTCTCGGCGATGTCCATCCGCCAGGAGAACCGGCGCAGCCAGGCGCATGAAGAGCATCATAAGCTGGTGGACTATGTTGAAGCAAAGGATCTGGAGCGGTTTACCGAGCTGACCCGGAAGCATATCGAGCGCAGCATGGAAAACTGTGTGGCCGCGCTGGCCGCCCAGCGGCAGAACCGGGAAATATAAGAAATTTTCAAGCCCATCTTGCTTTTTCGGGGTGGGTATGATAGACTATCGGGGTTCACTGACGAGGAGGTTTGAGACTTATGGCAACCGTACTTTCTATCCTGTTGATTATTGACGCGCTGATCATGATTGTGACGGTGCTGATGCAGAGCTCTGACGACGATGGCATGGGTGCCCTGAGCGGCCGTTCCAATGACAGCTATTTCAGCAAGAGCAAGGCCAAGACGATGGAAGCCCGCCTGGCGCTGGGAACCAAGATCGCTGCCGGGATCTTCGTGGTGCTGAGCATTCTGATGCTGATCGTTCGGTGAGAAGCATGCGGGAGCTTTTCAAAAGCTCCCCGCTTTTTTTATGCCTGCCCGGCCCCCACCAAAGAAATTCTTTGGACGTTCCCGTCCGCAGCGCCGCCTCAGATCCGCTGAGCTTTTTTCTGCCCCTTTTCCCGCTTGTGAGAAAAGGGGCATTTATTGTATAATAAGCCAAAGGGCGGAAGACAGCCGCCCGCGGAAAGAGGAAAGACAGTTGTTTGAACGATTTCAGATCATTCCCGGAGCGCTGATGCGGGATTATACGACGCTGAAGCTGGGCGGACCGGCGGACTGGATGGCCCTGCCGGCTTCCGGCGAAGAGGTTGCCGCGATGACCGCGGAAGCCCGGGAGAACGGGATCCCGGTTACGATTCTGGGACACGGGAGCAACGTTCTTGTGCTGGACGGCGGCATCCGGGGACTGGTCATCCGGATGGGCAGAGGGATGAACCGGATTGAAGTCCGGGGCAGGACCGTCACCGCCCAGGCCGGCGCCATGATGAGCGCGGTGGCGGCGGCGGCGGCGGAAGCAGGGCTGGCGGGGCTTGAATTCGCCGGCGGAATCCCCGGATCCGTCGGCGGCGGCGCGATCATGAACGCCGGCGCCTACGGCGGGGAGATGCGCCAGGTGATTTCCTCCGTGACGGGCATTATGCCGGACGGCCGGAAACTGGAGCTGACCGGGACGGAAATGGCCTTCGGCTACCGGAAGAGCGCCATGCAGGAGAATGGCATGACGGTGACCCAGGTGACCTTTGAACTTCAGGAAGGCGAGCCGGCGGAAATCCGGGCCCGGATGGCGGAGCTGAACCGCCGGCGGGCGGAAAGCCAGCCGCTGGACGTTCCCAGCGCCGGAAGCACCTTCAAAAGGCCGGAGGGCGCCTATGCCGCGGCGCTGATCGACCAGTGCGGCCTGAAGGGGTACGCCGTCGGCGGCGCGAAGGTGAGCCCGAAGCACGCGGGATTTCTTGTCAATACCGGGGAAAGCGCGGCGGATTATCTGGAGCTGGTGCGCAGGGTACAGCGCATTGTGGAGGAACGGACAGGCATCCGGCTGGAGCCGGAAATCCGAATCATGGGAGAGGAGGAAACGAAATGAGGTACCTGATTGTGACAGGGCAGAGCGGCGCCGGCAAAACGGCATGCGTGCGCTACCTCGAGGACCGGGGAAGCTTCTGCATGGACAATATACCCCCGATGATGCTGCCGAAGCTGATCGACGCATTCAACACAACCCCGGTGCGGCAGACGACGGTGACGATCGCGATGGACGTCCGGAGCGCCGAGTTCTTCGACGCCCGGGCCGTGGCGGACATGATCAGCGAGCTGCGGAAGATGGGGAACCGAATTGACATCATCTTCCTTGAAGCGAGCGATGAGACGCTGCTGGACCGGTACAAGGAAAGCCGCCGCGATCATCCCCTGACCCAGGAGGGACTGACGCTGATGCAGGCGATTACGGAGGAGCGCACCCGGCTCCAGCCGCTGCGGGAAACGGCGAATTACGTGATCGACACGACCGGACTGCGCAGCCGGGCGCTGAGCGCGCTGCTGAAGAAGAGTCTGGGCGAGCTGAGCGAAGAGACCCCGTTGATGCGGGCCGAGGTGATGAGCTTCGGTTTTAAACGGGGACTGCCGCGGCAGGCGGATCTGGTCATGGACGTCCGTTTCCTGCCGAATCCCTTCTATATCGAGGAGCTCTGCCATCACAGCGGACTGGACGAGGACGTCCGCACCTATGTGCTGGACAATGAAGTCGCCCGGGAATTTCTGGAAAAATGGAAGGAAATGCTGGCTTTTCTGATTCCCCATTATCAGGATGAGGGAAAACACCGGCTGGTGATCGCGGTCGGCTGCACGGGCGGCGCGCACCGGAGCGTCGCGATTGCGGAGGCCATCGGGGCCTACCTGCGGGAGCTCGGGATGCCGACGGAGGTCAGCCATCGGGATCTGCAGCTGGAGCAGGCGCGGTGGGCCGTGCCGATTGAGGAAGGATAAGCGGAGCATGGCCAGGGAGAAGAGCCAGAGCTTCGCGGCGCGCGTGAAGGAGGAGCTGGTGCGGCAGCCGGTCGGAAAAAGCTGCTGCCAGCTGAGTGAAATCGGCGCGATGACCCGGACCTCCGGGCATCTGCATTTCCGGAGCGGCGGCAAGATGACCGTGACCTACCGCATCGAAAACACGGGCACCGCGAGGCGGCTGTTCACGATTCTGAAGACCCGGCTGGGCGTCAGCCCCCAGCTGCATTATACCCAGACGACGCAGCTCGGCGGGCGGCGGACCTGGGTGCTGACCCTGAACGAGGAGGACAGCCGGACGCTGCTGACCGCCCTTCACATGATCGAAGCGGACGAAGAGGGGCGCATGGTTGTGAAGCATACCGTCCCCCGGCATCCGCTGACCCGTCCCTGCTGCCGGCGGGCATTCCTGCGGGCCGCCTTCCTGGGCGCCGGCACCATGTCCAATCCGGAAAAGTCCTACCATCTCGAATGGAAGGCCGAGGACGACCGGCTGGCGGAGACGATCCAGCGGCTGCTGGAGAAAAGCGGGATGCCCCGCAACACCTATGAGCGGAAAGGGAAAACTGTGATCTACCTGAAGCAGGCGGAGCAGATCAGCGATATGCTGGCGCTGATGGGCGCCGGCGGCAGCGTGCTGAAAATGGAGAGCATCCGGGTCAAACGCCAGACAAGACTGCGCGCAACGCGGGCCGCCAACTGCGACGAGCACAACAGCGACAGGATGGTGGACGCGGCGCTGAAGCAGGCAGCGGCATGCCGGGATATCAGCCTGAAAATGGGACTGTTCAACCTGCCTCCCGCCCTGCAGGCCATGGCGCGGGCCCGGATGGAAAACCCGGACTTAAGCCTGGAGGAGCTGGGAGCAGGCATGGAGCCGCCGATCAGCAAGAGCGCGGTGAATCACCGGCTGCGGCGGCTGATGGAGATCGCGCAGAATCTGGAAGAGTAAGAACAATTTATCATCCCCGGGGAAGGAGGTAACATATGGCGCTGAGCTGTTTCTTTTTTCTCGCTTTCCAGGCCTGCGGCATCATCAGCATCCGGTCCCTGCTGCCGCGGCGGCGGGTGCTGGACCGGATCTGGCTGGGGATGAGCCTGGGGCTGCTGGAGATGATCTGGCTGCCGGCGCTTTTTGCTTTCCTGTTTTCCTTCGGGATGACCGCCCACTGGCTGGGACTGGCTGCCGGCGCCCTGACGACGGCGCTCCTCCGGCTGATCCGGGATCCGCGGCCGCCCCGCGAATGGGATGAAAAAGAAACGGCACTCGGAAAGCAGATGCTGATGCTGGTGCTGCCGCTGACCGTTCTCGGGGCCTATCTGCAGTATACCCACGGGATGCGGGTCGACGCCGGAGGCAACTGGAATGTCGGGCAGAGCACCTACGGCGACCTGCCGATGCATCTGAGCTTTATTACAGGAATCATCGGGAAGCGTTTTCCCGCGGATTATCCGTTCTATCCCGGACATCAGCTGAGCTATCCCTTTCTGGCGGACAGCCTGAGCAGCAGCTTTGTGCTGATGGGATGCAGCCTTCAGGCAAGCCTCATCGTGCCCGGAACGTTTATGATGCTCCTGTGCTATATGGGCGTAATGATTCTGGGACGGGCGAGCACGACCGGACGGAAAACCATCATGCTGGCTGCGCTGCTGTTTTTCCTGAACGGCGGCCTTGGCTTCCTGTACGATTTTGACCAGGCCGCCGGATTTGACCCGGACGGGAGCTATACGATTCTCGGTCGAATCCGGAATATCATGGAGGGGTATTACAAAACACCCACCAACCAGCCGGAGCCGAACAATCTGCGGTGGAGCAACGTGATCGCGGACCTGATGATTCCCCAGCGGACGATTCTGGGCGGGTGGGCCATGGGCATTCCGTGCTTCTACCTGCTGGAAACGCTTTTTCCGGAACGGGAACGGGAAGGAAAGCGCGGACTGATCCTGCTGGGGGTCTGGGCCGGCGCGCTGCCCCTGATCCATACCCATACCTTTCTGGCGCTGGGGCTGAGCAGCGCGGGCGTTCTGGGATATGACCTGATCCATGGGGGAAGCCGGCGGGGCATATCCAGAAAACGCATCCTTGGGCGGTACGCGATCTACGCCGCGACAGCCGCCGCGCTGGCCCTTCCGCAGCTGATCCTGTTCACCTTCGCGCAGGCGTTTCAGACCGAGAGCACCGGGACCGGTTTTCTGGTATTTCAGTTCAACTGGGTCAACAATCCCGGGGGCATGGGCATGCGGGATTTCTACCTGTGGTTCTACATCAAGAACATCGGCATCCCGTTCCTGATGCTGCTGGCCGCGGCATTTGACCGGGATCCGAAGCAGCGGCGGCTGTTTTCGGGAATGATCCCCATTGTCCTGGCGGCGGAGCTGATCCGATTCCAGCCCAATGAATATGACAATAACAAGCTGCTGTATCTGGCATGGATGATCGGATGCATGATCTGCGCGAACTGGGCGGCCAAGGTGTGGAGAATGCTCCGGGAGCTGCCCGGGCGGAACGTCATGGCCGCCTTTACGGCGGCCGCGATCTTCCTGAGCCCGGCGCTGACCCTGGCCCGGGAAACCGTCAGCAGCTATCAGGCGTTTTCGAGGGCGGCGGTGGAAGCCGGGGAATATGTGCGGGATCATACGGAAGCGGACGCCGTTTTCCTGACGGGAACGCAGCATCTGAACCCGGTGGATTCGATCGCCGGGCGGACCATTGTCTGCGGGCCGGACCTGTGGCTTTACTGGCACGGATTCGATACGACGGAGCGGAAGAACGATCTGCGGCGGTTTTATGAGGATCCGGGGGAGAACACGGACGTGCTGAAAAAGTACGGAGCGGATTATATCTATGTTTCCTCCTATGAGCGAAGCAGCTATGATGTGGATGAAGACTGGATGGAAAACCATCTGGAGCTGATCTTTGAAAATGGGGAAGCCAGCATCTACCGCGCGGAGGTGACCGCACAATAAGAAGCCGTCTCCGGAATCGCAAAAATTGAGAAGGACAGGAAACCGGACGGCATTGAAAACAAAAGGAGCCTGTGGTACCATGAAAACACGGACAGATCCATCAGGAACAAGAAGGAGAAAAAACCATGCGGAACAGAGAAGAAGCCAGGAGAACAGCGGAGGAACTGGTCAGCCGGATGACGATCGAAGAACAGGCAAGCCAGCTGAGATATGACGCGCCGGCGATTCCCCGGCTGGGCATTCCGGCTTACAACTGGTGGAACGAAGTGCTGCATGGCGTGGCCCGGGCGGGGACGGCGACGGTGTTCCCGCAGGCAATCGGCATGGCTGCGATGTTCGATGAAGAAATGCAGGAAAAAATCGCAGAGACCATCGCCGAGGAAGCCCGGGCAAAATACAACGGACAGAGCGCCCACGGGGACCGGGACATCTACAAGGGGCTGACCGTATGGAGCCCGAACATCAACATTTTCCGGGATCCAAGATGGGGCCGGGGACACGAAACCTACGGCGAGGATCCCTACCTGACCAGCCGGCTGGGCGTCCGGTT
>JAFRGU010000071.1 GCA_017433675.1 Clostridia bacterium | reverse complement strand
CCGCATGGCCTGGGCTTCGCCCTTGGTGGCCAGCGTCATGGTGATCGCGGCGGTCAGCGTGGTCTTGCCATGGTCAACGTGGCCGATCGTGCCGATGTTGACATGCGGTTTAGTCCGCTCGTACTTTCCTTTAGCCATTGGAATCTTCCTCCTTAACAATGTCTCGCTCAAAAGCGAAGGTTTTGCTTCCGAGCCGTTGATGCGGTAATGGAGCAGGTGATGGGAATCGAACCCACGTGACCAGCTTGGGAAGCTGGGGCTCTGCCATTGAGCTACACCTGCATAATCCGCATCACAAGCCCCTGAAGACTTGCGAACAGATGGTATTTTATCCGCTTTTTTCTCCGCTGTCAAGCCTTTTTGAAAAACAAAGGAAAAACAATCTTGTTTTTTCTGGATCAGGGCTGTTTTTCGGCAGCCGATGATGCCCTTACCCTGGCCCCTTCCGGCAGTCTCGCAGGACCGTCCTTCGTTCCTCCCTGTTGCCGGATCACGATTTCGCCGCCACGGACCCCCAGCTTCACCGGCTGGCCAAGCACAATCTTTCCTTCCAGCAGCGCTTCTGACAGGGTATCCTCCACTGTCCGCTGGATCAGGCGGCGCAGGGGTCTCGCTCCGTATTTCGGATCATAGCCTTCCCGGCCCAGCTTTTCCCGGACTGCTTTGTCCCATGTCAGGCGGATGTCCCGTTCCTTCAGGCGTTCCGCCACCTGCCTGAGCATCATTTCCGTGATCTGAAGGATGTCCTCCTCCGTCAGCGCGTGGAAAACAATCAGTTCATCCACCCGGTTGATGAACTCCGGCCGGAACAGATCCTTGACTTCCTTCATCACGGCATCCTTCATGGCTTCATAGTCTGCCAGGCTTCTTGATCCCGTAACGCCGAAGCCCATGGTCCGGCTGCTCGTGATGGTATGCGCTCCCGCGTTGGATGTCATCACCACGATGGTATTCTGGAAGGAGACCACACGGCCCGTATTGTCCGTCAGCCGGCCGTCCTCCAGAATCTGCAGCAGCATATTGAACACATCCGGGTGAGCCTTTTCCACCTCATCCAGCAGCACCACGCTGTAGGGCTTCCGCCGGACCGCTTCGGTCAGCTGTCCTCCCTCTTCGTACCCTATATATCCGGGCGGCGAACCCACCAGTCGGGATACCGTATGCTTCTCCATGTATTCACTCATGTCCAGCCGGATTACCGCGTCCTCGTCTCCGAACATGGCTTCACCCAGCGCCCGGCAGAGCTCTGTCTTGCCCACGCCTGTCGGTCCCAGGAAGATAAAGCTGCCGATCGGCCGTTTCGGATCCTTCAGCCCGGCTCTGGCCCGTCGGATTGCCCGGGACACGGCGGAAATCGCTTCCTCCTGACCCACCAGGCGCGTATGAAGCGTTTTCTCCAGTTTCATCAGTTTTTGGGCTTCCTTCTCCGTCATTTTGCTGACGGGGATACCGGTCCACAGGGAAACCACCTGTGCGATGTCATCTTCTGTCACGACGTCCCGGGCTGTGGTCTGCGAGCGGTTCCAGGCTGCACGCTTCTTTTCCATTTCCTTAGTCAGGTTCTGCTCCTGATCCCGCAGTGCGGCCGCCTTTTCAAAATCCTGATGGGCGATGGCTTCATTTTTTTCGATTCGGATATCTTCCAGCCGTTTTTCCTGTTCCCGCAGATCCGGCGGAGTAGTGCAGGCCTGGATCCGGACACGGCTGGCGGCTTCATCCATCAGATCGACTGCCTTGTCCGGCAGAAATCGGTCCGGAATATACCGGTCGGAAAGCTTGACAGCGGCTGCCAGCGCTTCATCTGTGATGCGGACCCGGTGATGTGCCTCATACCGGTCCCTCAGTCCGCAGAGGATGCTCAGCGCTTCCTCAGCTGTCGGCTCGCCCACGGTGACGGGCTGAAATCTGCGCTCCAGGGCGGAATCCTTCTCAATATGCTTCCGGTATTCTTCCAGTGTCGTAGCACCGATGCACTGGATCTCTCCCCGGCTCAGCGCGGGCTTCAGGATATTCGCCGCATCCAGGCCGCCTTCACTGTTCCCGGCGCCGATGATGGTATGCATCTCATCCATGAACAGCAGGACATTCCCCGCCTTTTTGAGTTCATCCATCATGTTCTTCAGCCGCTCTTCAAATTCTCCGCGGTATTTGGTTCCCGCCACCAGGCTGCCCATATCCAGGCTCATCACCCGTTTTCCGATCAGCATTTCCGGCACGTTGCTCTGCGCAATCCGCTGGGCCAGCCCCTCCACCACGGCGCTTTTGCCCACACCGGGTTCACCGATCAGCACAGGATTATTCTTTGTCCGCCGGATCAGAATCTGAATGATCCTCTGAATCTCAGCATCCCGTCCGATCACTGGATCCAGTTCGTTTTTTTCCGCCGCCAGAGTCAGGTCGCGGCAGAACTGATCCAGCGATTTCTTTCCGTTGTCCTCTCCGGTATTGCGGGCCTGAACCTGCGCCATAAAAGGGAAAAAGCCCTGAGGCCGGCGCTGATTTTCCCCGGCGGATCCCTGATCCCGCATCTGTCGCAGGATTTCCTCCCGGGCTGCCGAGCAGTCCACGCCAGCCTTTCGCAGAATAGCGCCGGCAACCCCGTCATCGCTGTTAAGCAGCGCCAGCCAGAAGTGTTCCACAGTCACATAGCTTTGCCCCAGCTTCTGGGATTCCAGCACGCTGGTCTCCAGCATTTTTTTAGCCCGGGGACTCAGCTCGATCCGGTTGCCCTGAACCGGATGACTGTCTCCGTTCTCTGCCAGATGCTCCCTGATTTCCTGTACCACACTGTCAAAGCTGATCCGGGCAGTCACCGATCCGGGCACGGAACTGTTGCTCTTCAGCAGCGCCAGCAGGATGTGCTCCGTTCCCACGTAGGACATCTCCAGATCCGCGGCGATGCGCTGAGCCAGCTGCAGCGTCTGCTGCGCCCGCTGGGTAAAACGTCCGAATATCGGCATGGAATATTCCTTTCTCTCCTCGTTCTTTTTCTGTCCTTCCTGCAAAGCGCCCAGCATCGTGCTGAGAAAGCTCCGCAGGTTCCCTTTCATCAGATCGGCATTCATGCGGCTGAAACAGTCTGCGCAGAGATGCCGTGTCGTATTCTCCCCCTCCGATACAACGGAAACGGTAAAATTCGCCTCGTTCTTCTGGCATTCATCGCAAAGCATTTATTATCCTCCGTTATGCGTTCTGTTTGTTCGCCAGCGCCAGAATCATGGATTTCAGCATCCTGGCCCGCAGGGCATTCTTGACCTCCGGTGTCAGGGGCACTGCCATTGCCTTTCCGCCCAGTGCTGCCGCCATCAGGGAAGCCTCTGTCTCTGTTGCGTTTCCGCTGTCCCTCAGGTGGCCGATAATCCGCAGCGCCTCTTCTTCGCTGATGCTGTCGCCGATCCGGTCCCGCACCAGGTAAGCCATCTTCTGCGGTCCGGTTTCCACCACCCGTACGATCCGGATATATCCGCCGCCGCCCCGGTGGCTTTCCGTCATATATCCCTGGGAAGGGGAAAACCGGGTCGCAAGCACATAGTTGATCTGGCTTGGGGCACACCCGAAATACTCCGCCAGTTCGTTGCGCCGCAGCTCCACTTCATGGGAATCCTCTCCCAGCATTTCCTTGATAAAATTCTCAATCGAGTCGCTGATCCGCATCTTTATTTCCCTGCCTTCCGCCAAACAAGTCGATTGACTTTCTTTGACCTTGTTATTGTACCAGAAAAAAATCCCTCTGGCAAGAGGGATTTTGGGGACAATGCTGTTATTCAACACCGATCCGGGTGCATGGAACCCTGCCTTCCACCAGATCGGACAGATGATGCCGCGCGTGTCCGATGATGACCCTGGTCCCGCCCCGGACGCACTGTAATGCATACTCAAGCTTGGCCCGGGCCCCGTTGGCACCTTCCCGGCTGGCTCCGATGCAGCTTTCCTGCAGCTTCCGGACCTGCTTTTCAACACTTTCAAGATCCGGCCCCACCACGTCCCGCACCAGGGTGCCCGAATCCCGTGGATCCTGGTAGATGCCCTCGGTGGAGGTCATCAGCAGAAGTGTTCTGGCATGAACCAGATTCGCAATTACGGCAGCCGTTTCATCGTTATCCACACACTCGTGGACTTCTTCGCCCTGCTGCCTGCGCACAGCAAGCTCCATCTTCCTGTTTTCCTCATCACTCACCGGATCGTTATAATTCACGATGGGGATCGTCTTCTGCCTGGCTGCCCTCTCCAGCAGCAGCCGGATATGCTCCCGTTTTTCCGGATCATTGAAATGGGTATGCTCCACCAGAATCTGACGAAGGCCGAATTCCGGCCGTACAAACTGCCGGTAGGTCTGCATCAGGATAGCCTGTCCCTGGCTGGAATAGTCCGCTTTGTCCTGATCCGGGTCCCCGCACAGTTCGCAGCCTGTCCGCTTCATGTAATCCAGCCGGCCGATTTCCGTGGCGCCGCTGGTTACCCAGATCATTCCAGGCCGCAGTTCGGCTCCCAGCCGGGCGAAAATATTGTAGTCCATATCCCGGTCTTCAGGCCGGATCAGCGCCATGGACCCGATTTTCCCCACCAGTTCAAATGGATAATTCACGTTGCGTTCTCCCTTTCCCGAAAAAAGCGGCTCCGCCCTCAGGGTTGCGAAGCCTCTTCCTGTCTGTTCTTTCTTTCCGGAAGGCCTGCGGTTCAGGCATGATATCGCTCTTTCAGCACCCGTTCCAGCAGCATCAGTGTCCGGTCATATTCCCCGTCATTCGGTATCGTCACATCCGCCAGTTTCCGGTATAGGGGCATCCGGATCTCAAACAGTGTTTTCAGCGTCTCTGCCGGATTCTCCCGCAGCATCGGCCGTCCTTCCGTCCGGATATCCCCGAGGATCTGCTCCAGCGGCCGGTCCAGCAGAATTACACTGCCCCAGGCCTGCATGATTTTCCGATTCTCCGCCGTCATGGCCGTTCCGCCGCCCAGAGCAATCAGGCCCGGCCTGCTCCGGGTCAGGCTGATCAGGGCGCCTGTCTCCGCTCTGCGGAAACCGGCTTCTCCGTACTGATCAAAGATTTCAGGAATGGTCATTCCGCTCTTCTCTTCAATCCACTGATCCAGATCCGTGAAGGGCAGCCCCAGGTCCCGGGCGGCCCGACGGCCCAGGCCGCTTTTGCCGCTGCCCGTCATGCCGTTCAGGTAAATCTGTCTGTCCAGCATCCGTCATGCCTCCTTTTAAAGCCTTGCCCCTTCCTCCGTCAGGAAGTATAGCACAGCCTGGCGCATTTGTCATTCTGCCGGGGAAATTTCATTTTTCTTCTTTCTCTGCCGGCGTATCCCCTGACGGCAGCATGTCCGGATTGTCGGAATGTCTTTCCTGCTTTCTTCCCCGGTCCAGGGTAAACCGGAAGGCTGTTCCCTCCGGCGGATCCAGCAGCTCGATTTTCCGGCCGTGCATGGTCATGATCCGCTCGCAGATGCTCAGCCCCAGCCCGGTCCCTTTTCCCGCCGTATGTGCCCGGTCCGCTGTAAAAAAGCGCTCAAAAACCTGCTCCCGGTCCTCCCTGGGAATCGCAATTCCGTCGTCCCATACGGTTACCTGGACAGTTTCCCCCACTTCTTCTGTGATCAGCCGAATCCGACCATGATCCCCCGTGAACTTGATCGCGTTGTCCAGCAGGTTGATCACCACCTGTTCAATCCGCTCCTGATCTGCATATACCATGCAGGGATCCGATCGGAAGTCGCACTCCACGTCAATATCCTTCTGATCCAGATCGTTCATCCGGCGGATGATGGCACGCCGGAACATCTCATCCATATCGAAATCGGTTTTTTCCAGTGTGGCGTCCTCCCGTTCCAGCCGGCTCAGCTGCAGCAGGTCGCCCACCAGCCGGCTCAGCCGGTTGCTTTCCTCCGCCACCAGCCGAAGATATTTCGGATGTTCCTCCTCCGGAATCACACCCTCCGCCATGCCTTCGGCAAATCCCTTGATGCTGGTAATCGGACTTCGGAGCTCATGACTCACGTTTGCCACAAATTCCCGGCGGCCGCTTTCCATTTTTTTCAGCCGTTCACTCATCCCGTTGAAAGTGGCGCTCAGCTGCCGCATCTGCCTCCCGCCCCGGGTTTCGTCGACCCGCCGGCTGAAGTCTCCGTCTCCCATGGCCCGGGCAGCTTCTGTCAGCTCGCCCAGCGGTTTCATGATCCCCCGTACCACCAGCCATAACGCCACTGCGCTGATCGCCGCGGCCAGTAGAGCCATCCCTGTCACCTGAGCCAGCAGATCCTCCATCCCGCTCTCAATCCGCTGTGCCCGGGTCTGGATCAGCACGGCGCCCGCCACCGTCTCATACTGCAGAAAAGGGACCCCCACCGTAAAGGTGGGATCATTCCCGACCATGGACTGAACCTGGATGGTTTCCCCCGCCATCACCCGCTGCAGCGCTGCGGAAATCTCCTCGCCGCTGAGACTGGCCACAAAGTCGGGATCCTCGCTGTACGCTGTCTGCAGGTTATCCATCACATTGCCCCATCGGTCCACCACGGCGATGTAGGCGCCGAATTCGTCATTCACCTTCTGGGCCTTCCGGTTCAATGCTTTTCGGGGTTCCTGGAAGAATGGCAGCGTGTATCCGCTGCTGTTCAGGTCTCCGGCCAGAGAGGCGATATCCTCCGCTTCGCTGGCCAGATAGTCCAGCCGGGCGGAAATCCGCTGGTTTCGCAGGCTGTAATAGCTCAGCGTTCCCAGTGATACCGTCAGGATCAGGATGATGCCGAGGACCACCGCCATGATTCGTGCAAAAAGGCTGTCCATCTTTTTCCTTCTTTCATTTATCGGAAATCTCCGGAACGCATTTTCGACCCTTTCAGAGCGGTTTCGGCCGCCGTATGAAAATGGGCATCCTTTTGGTGTACGTAATCCACAGAAGAAAAATGCCGGCTTCCGTCCTCCCAGATGATTTCACCGGTTCCGTCCGCATTCAGTCCGTAATCCGCCCGCTGCTTCCCCGCCGGAGGGATCAGCACTGTCAGCCGGTCCCGCACCCGGTTTCCCAGAAAGATCGTATATCGGTGGTTCTGCGGATCCACGCTGAAGTGGTTTCCGGTAAATCCGCCGATGCCGAAAGCTTCCGGACCCATCGCAGCCGGTATTTCGGAATAATACTGATCCGGGTGCTTCAGGTAACACTGGTATCCAAGATATTGGGTATAGCTCCCGTCCGGCCGCCTTCGTCCGGTTCGGTTGACCGCCAGCTTTTTCAGGCTTTCCTTTTTCAGAATGCGTTCCGCCAGCAACGCTTGCGCCAGTTTTTCCATATCGCCCAGCGTGGAAAACAGTCCGGCATGGCCGCACAGATCTCCGCTGTCCCCCTGCAGCAGCCCGGCCTTGGGGTCATGGGGGATTCCCCGTGCCGGTGCCTCCCGCCGGATCTTTTTCTCCCCTTCAATCCGGTATTCCGGACCGTAAATCAGGCAGTCTTTCTTCCGGTCTTCAGGCACGCCGGCCCAGGTTTCCCGCATGTCCGCAGGCTCAAGGATCAGTTTCTTTATGCAGGCGTACATCGGCATTTCCGCAGCAGCCTCGATGACGTATTTCAGGATCATCGCAGGAATATCAGAGTAGGCTCGCGGCCCGGTTGGCCCTGCGTTCCGGGCTTCCCGGAGGATCGCCAGCGCGTTCTCACGGCTTTCCTGTTCATCGATCCGTTCCGGCGTCTGAATCAGCCGCTGAAACCCCATCGCCTGCTCCACCGTCAGGCTCCTCAGCCCCGAAAAAGCGGGACAGTAATCCGTAATGCGCCGCTGCGGATCCAGCGTTCCCGTCTCGATAAGGCGCATCAGGGTAATCCCGGTAAACAGCTTGGTCACGGAAGCCAGGTCAAACAGCGTATTTTCCCGGATCTCCCGTCCGTCACAGGCCGCTGCCCGAAAATCGTCCCGGCCGCACACCGCCGCCATTCCGTCCATAATGCGGGTCTCCCGGGTAAAGTAGAGGATCCCCCGCAGCAAATGCTCATTCATCATTTGTTCAGCTCAAATTTATATCCGACACCGCGAACGGTGCGGATATCCCATCCGTATTTTTCACATCCCGGGATTTTTTCCCGGATCCGCTTGATATGAACATCCACCGTACGGCTGTCTCCGTAGAAGTCAAATCCCCATACCTGCTTCAGCAGCTGTTCCCGGGTAAAAACCTGGTTCGGCGATTTTGCCAGGAAAGCCAGCAGTTCCAGTTCCTTCGGAGGCATCTCCAGCCGTCGTCCCTCATAATAGGCAGCGTATTCCGTGATGCTGACCGTCAGCCCGGGAAAGCTCAGGTCGTTTTTCTTTTCCTCCTCGCTCCCCTGGGTCCGCCGCAGCACGGCCTTTACCCTGGCCACCAGTTCCTTGGCGTCGAAAGGCTTTGTAATGTAGTCATCCGCGCCCAGCTCCAGTCCCAGCACCTTATCAAAGGTCTCATCCCTCGCGGTCAGCATGATCACCGGGATCGTACTGCTCCGCCGGATTGCCTTCAGGACCTGATATCCGTCCATACCCGGCAGCATCACATCCAGCAGCATCAGATCCGGGGGCAGGCGGCTGAACTCATTCACCGCGTCGTCCCCCCGTCCTGCGGTTCTCACAGCAAAGTTCTCCTTCTCCAGATACAGCGCTACCAGCCGGGCAATATTCGGATCATCATCCACGACCATTACATCCGGTTTTTCTTTCATTGCCGTTTCACTCCAAATTCAGAATACCCATATTCATAAGGATATGTTTTCTTTCTCTCCTGAAACCTGAAACATGATTCACATTGTACTGCCGCAGCCCGGGCGGGGAATTCCCGCCATTGGGCTGCGCGCTGCACCCGCAGCTTTTTCCCGCTTAACACAGCTACTTCAAACTGACTACAGTCACCCCGTCTTCCCCTTCTCCGTACATTCCCGGCCGTATACTCCTTACATGCCGGTTCCGCCGAAGCTCCTGCCGGATACCGCTGCGCAGCACCCCGGTCCCCTTCCCGTGGATCACGCTGACCTCATGCAGCCCGGCCATCACCGCCTCGTCCAGATAGATCTCCACATTGCTCAGTGCTTCCTCCAGATTCATTCCCCGGACATCGCATTCCATTGGTACAGTCCGGCTCATTGCCCCGGTCTTTGTCTTCACCACGGCCTTCTGCTCCGGGACAGTGTTCCGGAGCAGCCGCAGATCAGCCAGCTTAGCCTTGAATTTCATATTGCCGCTGGCCAGCTCCACCTCACCCCGGCTGTTGGGTTCTCCCATCACGCTCGCCACCGTCCCGAAAGTCAGCACCTTTACCTGATCCCCGGGGCGGACCGTCTTCGGTGCTTCTCCGTCCTCCGCATCCGGTGTCTGCAGTCCCTCGCTCATTGCATCGATTCCCCGGTCCAGCTGATGCCGCAGCGCGTTCACTTCGGCAGCGCTTCCGGCTTCCTTCTTCATCCGCTTCAGCTCGCTGATGATGCTTTCACTTTCCCGCCTGGCTTCCTGCAGGATGCGCCGGGCTTCCTCCTTCGCCTTCCGGACGCTTTCCGTCCGCTTTTCCTCCATCTCCCGGCGCAGTTTCTCCGCTTCATCCCGCATTTTCAGGGTTTCCCGGCTGGCTTCCTGGGCCAGCTGCCGTTCCCGCTCCGCAATCTGCCGGTGATATTCCGCGTTTGCGATTACGTCCTCAAACCGGACTTCATCGCTGCTCAGCAGCTTTTTGGCATTCTCGATCAGATTCTCCGCCAAACCCAGTCTCCGGCTGATTTCGAACGCGTTGCTCTTGCCCGGTACACCGATGCTCAGCCGGTAAGTCGGCCGCAGGGTTTCCACATCGAATTCCACACTGGCATTTTCCACGCCCTCCGTGGTCAGCGCAAACACCTTCAGCTCGCTGTAGTGTGTTGTCGCCACCGTCCTCACCCGGATATGCAGCAGCCTTGTCAGAATGCTCTGGGCCAGAGCAGCACCTTCAGTCGGGTCAGTCCCGGCTCCCAGTTCATCGAACAGCACCAGATCCCGGGGCGTCACCTCCTGCATAATGGTGACGATATTCGTCATATGCCCGCTGAAGGTGCTCAGGCTCTGCTCGATGCTCTGCTCGTCCCCGATATCCGCCCAGACCTGCTCGAAAACCGCCAGCTCAGTCCCAAGCTCCGCCGGTACCTGCAACCCTGCCTGCGCCATCAGCTCCATCAGTCCCAGGGTTTTCAGCGTCACGGTCTTCCCGCCGGTGTTGGGTCCGGTAATGACCAGCGTATTGAATCCCTGTTCCTTGGCATCATACCCCAGCCAGATATCCGAGGGAACCACCTTCTCCGGATCAATCAGCGGATGCCGTCCCCGGATAATGTGCAGGAATCCGTTCTCATTCATTTTCGGTGCCACACACCGCAGCCGTCGGCTCAGCAGTCCCTTTGCGAAAATGAAGTCCAGTTCCGCGAGGGTTTCAACGTTGCTCCTCAGGGCTTCAGCATAAGGCGCTACTTCTGAGCTCAGGGCGGCCAGGATTCGCTCAATCTCCCGGGCTTCCTTGATCTCCCATTCACGGATCTCGTTTCCCATCTCAACCGCCGCCATCGGTTCGATAAAGAGGGTGGCTCCGCTGGTACTCTGGTCATGCACCAGCCCGGGAACCTGAGCCCGGTATTCAGCTCTCACCGGGATCACATACCGGTCGTTCCGGACGGTGATTATACTCTCCTGCAGGTATTTCTGGATCGCGCTGGACCGGATCATCTGGTTCAGTTTTTCCTTGATCCGTTCCTGAGCCCCCCGCAGATGGCGCCGGATATTCATCAGCTCAGAGGACGCGCGGTCTGCGATCTCATCCTCGCTCAGGATAGCATCCGTGATGTCCCGCTCGACGTTCCGGGCCTCCAGAATTCCCTCAGCCCGGGCCCGCAGCATAGGTGTGTTGTCCCTGTCCGTAATCAGCACGTCCCGGGCCACCCCGCTGGCCCGCAGCAGCGCCGCAACGTCCAGCAGCATCCGGGGGCTCAGCGTTCCGCCCTTTTCACATACCAGCAGCGCCGGACGCGCGTCGGGGAATTCCGTCATTGGATGACCGCCGACGTACTGCAGAATCACCGTTGCTTCCTCGGTTTCCTTCTGCGCCTGCTCAATATCAAACAGGGTGTCAAAGGGAACCAGTGTCCGGCACTTTTCAGCGCCCATGACAGTCAGCGCCCCCTCCGCCAGCATATCCCGTACCCGGGGGAATTCCAGCACCCGCAGTGTCCGTTCTGTCATCATGGTTCTTTGATCCTCCGCTTCCCGGCAAACTCATGCATATTATTCATTTTTCGACATCTTCTTTGTTCTTCCTGCCTGATCTGTTTTGTTAGCACTCTTTTTCGATGAGTGCTAAAAATGTCTTGCATTTCGTTCTCCCCGGTGCTACAATACTTCTTGGAAAACGGAAACCCCTGTCCGTTGGGCAGGGGAAAGGTTCAAGGAGGTTTTTTTCTTATGGCAGTTCAGAAAGAAAACGGCAGCGTCTCCATTGATGCGCAGAATATGATGCCGGTCATCAAGCGCTGGCTATACTCGGATAAGGATATCTTCCTGCGGGAGGTGGCTTCCAATGCCTGCGATGCCATCACCAAGTTCCGCATGCTCCATCCGGATTCGGAGGAGGAGATGAAGGTTCTGGTCTCGGTGGATAAGGAACAGAAGACCATCCGGATCTCTGATACCGGGATCGGTATGACCGGGGAGGAAGTCAAAAAGTATATTAATCAGGTGGCCTTCTCCGGCGCTTCCGAATTCCTGAAGCAGTTCGAGGATGGAAAACAGGATGGGAAAGCCGATATCATCGGTCATTTCGGTCTTGGATTCTATTCCGTCTTCATGGCTGCGGAGAAAGTGGAGATCGAAACTCTTTCCTGTGAGGAAGGTGCCGATCCGGTACACTGGATTTCTGAAGACGGTATGAGCTTTACGATTGAGGAAGGCTCCCGCACTGCCCATGGTACGGAGATCATCCTGCATATCTCGGAAGAGGAAAAGGAGTTCCTGGATCTGTATCGGGTCCGGGAAGTGCTGAAACGGTACTGCGGCTTTATGGCCTATCCGATCTTCCTGGAGGACGTGAACGCCAAGCCCGTGGAGAAGGATGTCCCCGTCGGCGATGAGAAGAATGAGGATGGCACGCCGAAGACTGAAAAGATCCTCGAGATGCCAAAGCCGGAAAAGATCAACGATACCGATCCGCTCTGGCTCCGCAAGCCCGCGGACTGTAAGGATGAGGAGTATAAGGAATTTTATCACCGGGTCTTCATGGATTTTGAGGATCCCCTCTTCTGGATCCACCTGAACGTGGATTATCCCTTCAATCTGAAAGGCATCCTGTTCTTCCCGAAGCTGAAAAACGATTTTGGCACTCATGAAGGTGAGATCAAACTCTTCGCCGGTCAGGTCTTCGTTGCGGATAATATCAAGGAAGTGATCCCCGAATTCCTGATGCTCCTGAAGGGCGTCATCGACTGCCCCGATCTGCCGCTGAATGTCTCCCGGTCCTTCCTGCAGAATGACGGTTATGTGAAGAAAATTTCCGCCCATATCACAAAGAAGGTCGCGGATAAGCTGAATGCGCTCATGAATACCGAGCGGGAGACCTATGAGGGCTACTGGGATGATATTGCTCCCTTCGTCAAGTACGGCTGCATCCGGGAAAGGAAATTCTTCGATCAGGTAAAGGATTCCCTGCTGCTTCGGAAAACGGACGGGAAGTATGTCACCATCGCGGAATATAAGGCAGCCAATTTCGATAAGACGGAGAAGAAGATTTATTATACCAATGATGAAAAGCGTCAGGCCGCTTCCGTCGCGCTATATACTTCCCGCGGAATTGATGTGGTGGTCATGAACACGCTCATCGACGGGAACTTCATGTCCTTCATGGAGTATGAAGGCAAGGAGGAAGACCGGGTCACCTTTGCCCGTGTGGATGCGGATATCGATGGTCTGAAGGAGGATTCCGAGGAAGGGAAGGATCTGGATGCCGAAGCCTTGCAGAAGCTCTTCCGTTCCGCCCTGGGGAAGGAGGATCTGGAGGTCCGGCTGGAGTCCCTGGGTGATCCTGATCTCGCTGCGATGGTCACCGAGGATGAGCAGATGCGCCGCTATAAGGAGATGAGCCGCCTGTACGGCGAGCGCTTCCCCCTGCCAGATCGTTTTACGCTCGTCCTGAACCGCCGCAATGATACTGTCCGGGCGCTCGCGGCCCGGGATCCGGAGGATGAAACCACCAGGCTGCTCTGTCAGCAGGTCTATGATCTGGCCCGTATGGCCGCTCAGCCCCTGGAGGCGGAGGAGATTACGGCATTCCTCTCCCGCAGTTCGAAGCTGCTGAACCGGATTGCAAATGCCTGAAAACCATATGCCCCCGGAGCAATCCGGGGGTTTTCCGGTTTCCTCTGGCCCGCTTTCATAAATAGCAGAAACCGTCAGTTACCCCGGGGATGCCCGGGGTGCTTTTTTTCGGTATTTCTCCCCGGGTTCTGTTGAAAAGAACGCCTCTGCTGTGTTACCCTTCAGGCAGACCGTTATTCTGGAAGGAGGTTTCCGGTATGGAATCCCGGATCATCCCCCGGCTTACAGAGATATCTCATCAGGAAGCCCTTCGGTATCTGGGCATCCGCGGAGATCCGTCCGGCACTCTCCCGGAGGAACAGGATCTGTTCCGCTGTGAAACTGTTCTGCGCGGTGCTGTCCGTCCCCGGGTGGTCTGGCGCCTGTTTGATCTGGAATCGGATGGGTTCCTCGCCGGTACATCCTTCCGCCCGGAAGGAGAGTCAATCCGGGCGCTTCTCCGGGGCTGTGACGGAGTCATCCTCATGGCCGCCACTCTCGGCGCGGAGGTTGATCTTCTTCTCCGGCGGGAAGGTCGCCGGAATCTGGTGGATGCGGCGATGCTGGACGCACTGGCCAATACCGCCATTGAGAATGTCTGTGATAATCTGTGCCTGGATCTGGCGCAGGCGGTTGCTCCCCGGATGCTGACGCCTCGCTTCAGTCCCGGGTACGGGGATTTTCCCCTTGCGCAGCAGGCTGCCTTCTGCTCCGTTCTGGATGTCTCCCGGCGAATTGGGGTTTCTCTGACCCCGGGGAGCCTCATGGTGCCGCAGAAAAGCGTCACGGCACTTCTGGGCGTCTCAGCTCACCCGCCCGCAGCCCGGATCGCCGGCTGTGATGCCTGCAGTTTGTCTGATCGCTGCCTATATCGAAAGGAGGGGCTCTCCTGTGGCCAATCATCATCTCGTTCTGCTTGATGGCGGCATGGGTACCATGCTCCAGGCTGCCGGTCTCCCCCTCGGGGAGCTTCCGGAATCCTGGAATCTGACCCATCCGGACATAGTCACGGGCATTCATCGGCAGTATGTTGAAGCAGGTGCTCATGTGATTTTTGCCAATACCTTCGGAGCCAATCGGATCAAGATTGCCCGCTTCGGTTTCACCGTCGGGGAGCTGGTCACCGCCGGTATCCGGTGCGCCAGAGCCGCCGCGGATGAGGGGGTACAGGTTGCATTGGATGTCGGGCCGATCGGCCAGCTGATGGCTCCCCTGGGATCCCTTTCCTTTGACGAAGCTTATGATATTTATCGGGAGCTGCTGGTGGCCGGTGAACGTGCCGGAGCGGATCGGATTATCTTCGAAACCATGAGTGATCTGCAGGAGCTGCGGGCCGGCATCCTGGCCGCGAAGGAGAATACTTCCCTTCCCGTCTGGGCCACGATGACCTTCGAAGCTTCCGGCCGCACCTTCCTGGGTGTCACTGTCCCGGCCATGGCCCTGACGCTTTCCGGCCTGGGCGTGGAAGCGCTGGGCTTTAACTGCTCCCTCGGGCCGGGAGAGCTGATCCCGCTGGTCCGGGAGCTCCGTTCCTGGACCGATCTTCCTCTGATTCTCAAACCCAACGCTGGCCTGCCGGATCCCGCCACCGGAAAGTATTTCCTCTCAGCCCGGGATTTCGCCGCTCAGCTCCGGGAAGCTCTTTCCCTTGGGGTTCAGTATATCGGCGGTTGCTGCGGCACGGATCCCGCCTTTATCCGGAAATTGGCGCCTCTGCTCACAGAAGCACTCCCCGCCACGGAAGCGCCGGTCCTTCGTTCCGGTCTGTGCTCCGCCTCCGTTGTTGCGGAAGCCGGTCGTGTCCGGATCATCGGCGAACGGATCAATCCCACCGGAAAAAAAAGAATGCAGCAGGCTCTCCGGTACCGGGATCTGGATTATATTGTCTCCTTCGGTCTGGCGCAGCAGGAAGCAGGCGCAGATATTCTGGATGTCAATGTCGGACTCCCCGGGGTGGATGAGCGTCAAATGATGATCCAGGTGATTCAGGCGCTGCAGGCTGCGGTCGATCTGCCGCTGCAGATCGATTCATCCGATCCGGCGGTGGTGGAGGCAGGCCTTCGTCTCGCCTGCGGGAAATGTCTGGTAAATTCTGTGAACGGAAAGCCGGAGGTGCTGGAAGCCCTGCTCCCGCTCTGCCGGAAGTATGGCGCTGCCGTAGTCGGTCTCTGTCTGGATGAACAGGGAATTCCGGATACGGCGGAAGGCCGCCTGGCCATCGCGCGCCGGATTGTTGCAGCTGCAGAGCGTCATGGGATTCCGCGGAGGGACATCTATATCGACTGTCTTACGCTCACAGTCTCCGCCCAGCAGTCCCAGGCCCGGGAAACGCTCCGGGCGCTCCGTCTGGTAAAAGAAGAGCTGGGCGTTCAGACAATCCTTGGTGTCAGCAATATTTCCTTTGGTTTGCCGGAACGCTCTCACATTACGCTTTCCTTCCTCTCCCAGGCACTGGCTGCCGGTCTCGACTGTCCCATCATCAATCCGAATCAGCCCGCTGTCCGTAAGGCGGTTGCCGCTTTCCGGGTTCTTTCCGGTGCGGATGACGGTGCAGATGATTATATCCGTCTCTGTGCGGCCATGCCGGATCCTTCCCCCGCGGCTGCTGCATCCGGATCCGCCGCAGGTTCGGCAGCCGTATCCGGTTCATCCCGCGTGAACACCGCAGATTCAGTCGCTGTCTCCGCCCTGCAGGATGCGGTTCTCCGGGGCCAGGGCAGCGAAGTGCTCCGCCTCACGGAGGCTGCGCTGTCGGAAAAGTCGGAGATGGAGGTGATTGATCAGGATCTGATCCCCGCCCTCAATCTTGTCGGTGATCTGTATGAGAAGCAGCGTCTGTTTCTTCCCCAGCTGCTCCGTTCCGCTCAGGCGGCCTCCCAGGGCTTTGATGTCCTGAAGGCCCGTCTCGCGCAAAAGTCGGAATCTTCTCTTTCCAGGGGAAAAATCCTGATCGCCACCGTTCGCGGAGACATCCACGATATTGGGAAAAATATTGTCCGCGTGGTTCTGGAGAACTATGGATATACCGTGCTGGACCTGGGCCGGGACGTTCCTCCGGAAAAAATCGTGGAAACCGCCCTTCAGGAGAAAATCAGGCTCGTAGGGCTCTCCGCCCTCATGACCACCACGCTTCCCGCCATGGAGGAAACCATTCGTCTTCTCAGGGCTTCCGGGTCGAATTGTCGGATCATGGTCGGCGGAGCTGTTCTGACTCCGGATTATGCGCTCCGGATCGGCGCGGATTATTATGCCCGCGATGCGAAGTGCGCCGCGGATATTGCCAGGGAAGTCTTTGATATACCGGCCGGGTTCCAGCACAGATAAACGTTTCCAATACAAAACGGACTCCTTATTCAGAGTCCGTTTTTGTATTGGAATTCTCTAAGCCTCAGCCATCTCCCTCAATCTCTTCTTCGGAGGCTGGCTCGATATTGTTCAGGTATCCGCTGGGAATGAATCCCCGGGCGGTCTGCCCGTTGATGGTGGTTTCGATATAATCCCATCCGGTGTTGTTGAACATCGTGCTCAGATAGGTCACCCAGGTTCCCTCTGGCAGGAAGGCCAGTGATCTTCCGGTCAGCGCCGGGTCATCCGTAATGTTCGTTCCCGCTGTCAGCTGCGCCTTGTCCCATTCCCATTTCAGCTGGCCCAGCGCCGGCAGCTGTCCCTTCATCTTCGCCGTATTGATGTATCCGACGCGGTATTGTCCTGCATAATTCGCCTCATAGAGCATCAGCATCCATCCGCCGTCGTATCCCAGGGCATACACGGCACCGCTGGTGTTGACCAGTGCCTTTCCGTTGTTGGCCCGGTAGGCAGAGGTGCTCGGCGCGGAGAATACCGGCAGTTTCTGGTTTGCCTTCAGGGTGACGAATTCAAAGCCCCTGGGCTTGTTGATATTGGCGGCCGGCGGCGTCGGCATGCCCTTTCCCTTCGGGTTTGTGGTCTTTTTCTCCCGCATTTCCTTCCGGACATCGACGATCAGATCCCGGTTGTAGTTCTCGATCGAGCTGCACTGGCTGTATGACTCGTGATGGTTGTCGCTGCTCTCACTCTCGTTTGCCTTGTACCATGGCATCTGCGTAAACCAGTTATAGCACCGGCTCCCGGTTTCAAATTTATATCCGTGTCTGGCATAGATCTCGTTAAAAGCATACAACAGCGTGTCGTACTGATACTCCCATACCTCCGCCCGTGTCAGTTTCCGGGTATTGCTGTCCGGAATGATGTACAGCGAATCTGCTCCGGCCATAACGGGCATGCACAGCGCCAGAAATATCATGCACATCAGCAGAGCTGTATTCCGGATCCATCCTGATTTTTTCATTTTGTGTCCCTCCCCTTTGGTTCCTGCAATCATTTTATCACAACTGCTCCGGCGCTTCAAGAAAGTAACGTACATCCGTTGCCGGAAAAAGTACCGCCTAAGAACCTTCTGTCATGGCTCCGGAGGCATCAGGCTGCGTACGGTCCTGTTCCGGGGATCCTCGGTGTCCAGGCCGCTCAGATAACTTCGGTTTCCGATTGCCTGTCGCAGCGTCTCCGCGTCGATGGACCCTTCCCCGGCATAAGCCCATGCAGCCGCAATCATCCGGACCGCCTCGCTCTTAGCCATGTCATACAGGTCTCCGAAGCTTTCCCGGTGTGTAATATCCGGGGCATAGGCTTCGTGCCATTCTCCGTGCCCGTTGTTCTCGATATCCCGGTCCAGGAAAGCGCTGCTTGCGTGGGCCACGGAGCGGAACCGGTGGGTAGGAACCACCGTTGCCAGTACAGTCAGCGCAGATCTGGGCTTCTCCATCTCCCGGTACAGCATCCGGTACCGTCTGTAGCATCGGTTCAGATCCGCCCGTGCCCCTTCCCATCCGTAGATTTCCCGGTACACCTGGTTCAGATCCGTTTCCATGCTCTCCGGCAGCTGCACTTTGGGAAAATGATGATCCGTCACCGGATGCCGTTCTCCCCAGATACCTTCCTTCTGCAGCAGCAGGATATCCAGCCCATGCTCCATATCCCGGTGGGCGCGCTTGGTAGGCCAGGCTTCCGTTGTCTGCCAGATAATATAGGGATGTGTGGTTGCATCCAGCGCATAGTGGCACAGAAACCCGGCCAGATAGCTGAACATGTTCCGGGAATCCGTTCCGTTCTTCGCCCGCTCCGCAAGGCCGGCCAGGAAAGCCCCCGTTTTGGTCGTATGCATCCGCCGTCCCCGCCCCTGGCGGGTACTCGTCCCGATTTTGTACATAAACCAGGGGTCCGGACCAAACAGGGCGAAATTATACGGTGCTTCCGTTATTCCCTTCCGGATTGCCTCCGGAAGGAGATTGAGCACTTCCTGTCCGAAGACATGATGCATCGCGATATCAGGCATCTTTTCTTCCCTTTCTCCGGATCATGCGAACCGGACTGCCCGCCTGATCCGCTCGCTGACCAGTTCCGCCAGGATCATCTTTCCCGCATCCGGAATCAGGAAGGGAGCCACGCATACGCTCAATACCCCGCCGATGCTCATGCCGTGTCCCTGACCGTAGAAAAAATAGAACCATACCGTTCCCACTGCGTAGCAGGCTGCCACAGCCAGAACCATGCCGCCAAGCCGGGTCCACCGGTTGGTGGAGAATCGGCCTTCCCCGATCGTCCAGATCAGCGCTGTTGCCAGAAAGCCAAGCAGATATCCCCCCGTCGGCCCGAGAAGAGAACCCATGCCTCCGTTGAAACCGGCAAAAACCGGAACGCCCGCCATACCCAGTATCAGGTAGACGGCAATTGACAGGAAACCCAGCCGGCCTCCCAGACAGAACAAAGCCAGTTCAATCGCAAAAGTCTGCAGCGTAAATGGTACCGTCAGAATGGGAATCGAGATCCACGAGCATACAGCCATCAGCGCTGCGAAAACTGCCGCCTGCACCATATCCCGGACATTCATCGTCTTCATGATGGGCTCATCCTTTCCTTCCCCGACATCGGTGCCCTGTCCGTATAGTATACCCTTCGTATCTTTTTTTATCAAGCCTGAAGAAGTTGATGCTTGCAGGGGATACCCGGGGACGGCAAACCATAAAAAGTCCGTTCCGCTCCATTAATATACTTCCATCCGGATGAATCCGCCGGAGCATATCGTCAGTCTGCTTCTCCGTTATGCTCACCGGTCCCCTGTAAAATGGCATTGATCGCCCGGCAGAATTCGGGTTGTTCCCTCTTCAGTCGGACAATGCGCCCCTCTCTGTTCACAAATACATGCTCCGAGCTGGCCTCGCAGATCAGTTCCTGATTCTGATTCCGCATCAGATATCCGATTGTCAGCACCACGCCGTTGAAATCCTTTACGGATACTTCAATGGCAATATCCTCACCGAATGTGCTGGGATGCCTGTATGTACAGGTTACGGATCGCACCGGCGAAAGAACGCCCGCCGATTCCATCCGGCCATATGGGAAGCCCAGCTGTTCCATAAAATCAATCCGGGCTTCCTCCATCCAGCGGATATAGTTCGCATGATGCGTGATTCCCATCATATCCGTTTCATAATACTGCACCCTGTGCTGATATGGCTTCATCGTCTTAGCTTCCCTTCAGGTTTGTATTTGCGCCTCGTTCCGGCTTCTCTGTAGGACACTCATGGCATTTTATATGGATTCCAGAGAATCCCGGATAATCACAAACTGCTGATCAGGAATCCCGTATGCGTTGAAATAGGCGTTTTCCAGTGGGATCCATCTTTCCTGAAAGCGAAGCAGGGATTCCGGTGACTCCCGCTCCTTCAGACGGGCAAAGCGTACATCTTCAGGGGTATCCACATACAGGGAAAGGTCCGCATACTCCCGGAGAATGGGCAGATTGCTGTAGCTGCCTTCCAGAATCAGCATTCCGCAGTCCGGCAGTTTTTCCTGGGGCTGAAGTTGGTCCAGATGACAGTCGTATTTCCGGTATCGGATCTGTTTTCCCTGTTTCCATGGGGCAGCCACTTCCTGCGCCAGACGTTCCGCGTCACAGTTTCCACCGGGAACAGCCAGTCGTTCCGCGGTTTTCCGGGAGTGAGGAATCACAAAATCATCCGTATGTACAACTGCAGCATCAAACACCCTGGCCAGTTTTTCCGCCAGCGTTGTCTTTCCGGAAGCGCAGGGACCGTCAATGGTTACCAGCGGCCGCTTCACCTCTGCCCGGATTCTGGCCATCCGGCAGATGGCTTCCGAGAGGGGAATCCATGCTGCGGAAACGACACGGTAGGCAGGGCATTCCTGTTCCCGGTACACGGTCGAATGGGAGGGAAGACGGTTTTCATCCAGTATGGTGCGGAGGAAGTCAGGATCGGAAAAGCTTTCCCCTTCTGATTCAGCCAGGCGAATACAGGTGTTGAATACATCCTGTCGTGAAAACGGCATACCCGCAGGAGATGTCAGCATCAGACCGGCAATGACGGACGGTGAAATCCATTCCGCCTTCGCACGCCGGAGGTTGAGCCTGCACCAGTCAGGACTCAGGATTTCAAGCAGGGGCTCCTCCGGATTGCCGGACAGCGTCTCCATCTCATGTGCAATGAAATCCTGAACCTTCTCCCGGAAAGCAAGCAGGTGCCCCGGACCCAGCATCGCCTGAAAAACAAATTTCAGAGTGTCAGCCTGCGTCATCACCGGATGAAGCCGGCGTTGTTCCCGGAGGCGGTGCCGTATCTCCTGTTCAAAAAACTCCTTATCCATGTTTTCTTTTTCCTGCGGCTCTGCCGCTCCTCCCGCTGTCTTTTCTTTCGCTGCCTTAGTTTATCCGATCCGGTGAAGCAATTCAAGTCGGATATATCATGCCTGTCCGCATATAAAAGAGAGCAGAACGCATGTTCTGCCCCCAAATGATGATCGGATTTTACCGGCAGACGGTCAGGTCTCCGCTGACGGTCTTCCCCTGGATTCGGATCGGTGCATTATCCGCAGCCTGAACACCCCGAAGCCGGATGTCTCCGCTGACGGATTCCAGCCGGACCCGGACCTCTTCCGTATCCTCCGGCACACGGATTTCCGCATCGCCGCTCGTGGAACTGATTTCCACCTCTGCTTTTCTGCCGTCATCCAGCGTCAGCGTCAGATCACCGCTGACGGAATTCATCCTTGTCAGGGTGATCGATCCGGACGCTTCGGCTTCCCCGCTGGTCGTGCTGATCTGCAGACTTCCCGCATCTCCGTACCATTCTATATCTCCGCTGATGGTCTTCAGTCGGACCTCAGCCACGTTCACCCGGCAGGAAATATCGCCGCTGACCGTCGCGACTTCCAGCGCCGGCAGAATATCCTCCGTCTCTGCATTCAGCTCCACGTTCCCGCTGGTAGTCTGGAAGGAGAAGCGCTGTCCCGGCAGCACCTGCTCCCACTGGATATCACCGCCGGTGGTTCGGATGGCTGTTTCCGGCCGCATGTCCCGGGGCAGCCGGAGAGTCACCGATGCCTGGCTGCTGACTGTATTCCGGATGCCGTCCGTCACATTCTGTACCAGCTTCCGGATACTCTCACCGAAGCTTTCAAAGCTCTCAAACGGGTTGCCCTCCCAGCTGATGTCTCGGAACAGGTTGGTCACAACGGATTCCTGCCGGAAGCTCAGCTTGCCGTCTGTCATTTCCATCCGGACGTCTCCGTGCTTTTCGATGGACACCATGTTGTCTGAGCTCTCAATGACCCGGATATCGCAGCTGGTCACCTGAATATCCAGTTCCCGGATCTCTTCCGGAGAGAAGGTCATCCGTTCCTCCGCTGCATCTGCAATTTCCGGATCCATGGCCTCGTCCGTATTTGCTTCCGGGGTTTTTTCCCTTTGCGGATATTCCCGCAGAACCTCGTCCATCCCCTTCAGGCTCTCCATGACCGCAGCAGTGGCTTCCTCCTCACTGATGCCGTGGCTGATCAGATCCTGATACCGCTCCTGGCAGTTGTTCATCACTTCGTCATGCAGCGCCTGCACCTCTTCAGAGGTTTGCACGTTCTGGAACAGCAGTTCCACCATCTGTGTCACATGGGTATTCATGCTTTCATCTCCTCCTCTGTGCGAATCACCGGAATTTCAGCAGCCCCTGTATTTATCCGCTGCTCCGGCCGGGGGGTCAGCAGTGCGTTCAGCGTTTTCCGGGTTTCCTCCCAGGCCGCCAGATCCTCATGCATCCGGTCCTGTCCGGCCGGAGTGATTGCATAATACCTTCTTCTGGCGCCGGTCATTTCATTCCCCCAGTAGCTGATGATCAGCCCGGCAGCTTCCATTCGCCGGAACGCTGTGTACAGCGTAGCTTCTTTCAGTTCAAAAGCCCCGTCCGAAAGCTCCGCCACCCGTTTGTTGATCTCATACCCGTAGCTGTCGCCGCCCGCCAGCTGGCAGAGGAGAATCGTATCCGTATACCCTCGCAGCAGATCAGCCGATAAAGCCATTTCCGTCACCTCCAGGTTGCTTGATGGCTGCATCATATCACGTTTTACATCATCTGTCAATGTATTTCGTAAAACAATTTATCAAATCTGATCCTCTATCTCCTTATTCTGTTTATTTGGTTTCCCCAGATAATCATCGGCGCAGCCCTCTGAGTGCACCCGGTTTTTTCTCCTGAACGACAGGAATCCCGATATTCATCGCGAATGTATGATGGGAAGTGACCTGAATTCAAAGGTGAATTGATTCATCAGAAGGAGTAAAACAAATGAAGGGGATTGTAGCAAAGCATGACGAGCGGGAGCAGATTGATCTGGGCGGCGGAAGCTCGCGGCGGATTCTCGCCTTTCAGCAGGATCTGATGGCAGTCGAAGTATCTTTTGAAACCGGCGCAGTTGGAAAAGAGCACACCCATCCCCACACACAGTGCAGCTATGTGCTCAGCGGTAAATTCAGTTATTCCGTAGAAGGGGAAGCTGTAGAACTGAATTCGGGGGATTCCATCATTGTTCCTTCCGGGCTGAAGCACGGTACGCTGTGTCTGGAAAAAGGAGTCCTGCTGGATGTATTCACGCCCATGCGGGAAGATTTCCTGAAGTAAGGATGTTTCCTCCGGCTGTTCCATGCCCTGAAGAGAAAGAACCGTGCGGCTGCCTGTTCCGCACGGTTCTTTTTTGAATCAGTTTCTCTCTGTAAATCCGATCTCTCCGTTTCCGATCGCAGCTAGTCCGTACAGGGCTCCGGTAAACCTTTTCCCACCCTGCAGCCCTTCATCGCTCAGATAGTCTGTCTGCAGGCAGCACAGTTCCCGGTTCACTGCTTCCTCGCAGATCAGCCTCCGTTGCAATCCTTCCCCGATCACGGAAAAAGTAGCTTTCCATTGCGGCAGCTCGATCAGCTTTCGCTCACTGCGCACAGTTCCGATCTGCTCGATCACGGTGATTTCCATTCCTGCTCCCTTTTTCCGTCCCAGAAACAGAAAGAAGCTGTGTTCGTCATAGTATCCGGTGAGACCGCCCTGACTGTTTTCGGCACATCCGGAAAGATCCACGTGGACACGCTGGTGAAAGCAGGCTTCCCGCTGTCTCCGGAGAAGCAGGCTGCACGCGCCGCCTTCCGCGGGATCCGGTCCGCAGCGCATGATAATCTCCGTTCCCGTCATCCGGGTAAAAGCCGCGGGATTGTTTCGGGGCGAAATCCACTCCTCTGCCAAAGCCGGCTGGGTTTTCATCTCCGGGTACGGTTTCATCTGCAGGCAGCTGGGGCCCTTCAGCCCGTTCACCATCGGCCAGCCATCCGCTGTCCAGGTCATGGGATCCATTGCCGTTTCCCGTCCCAGCATGGTTTTCCCGTCGATTTTTCTGCCGCAGAGATAAACCATATACCATCGCCCGTCCGGCGTGGATACCGGTTTTCCGTGTCCGCTGCGCTGAATATACGCCCGTGGATTTTTCCGTCCCAGGATCGGATTGAACGGGCAGGCTTCATAGGGGCCTTTCAGATTCCGGCTGCGCATGACCGTCTCCATATGCCCGTCTCCTGTACCGCCCTCGGCCAGGAACAGATAATACCATCCATCCTTTTTCAGCAGATGCGGTCCCTCCGGTTTGATCTTTGCATCTCCGAAAAAAATCATTTCCGGCTCAGAAATCACTTCACCCGCATCATTGATTTCAGCTAAAATCGCCCCGGGATTCAGCAGGATATAACGCCGTTCCCCGTCTGTGAACAGGGAAGGATCAATCCCGTCCAGCGGCAGGAATCGGGGCGCCGCCCAGGGGCCTGCCGGGTCCCGGGCTGAAGTAATCATTTGCAGCCGGTATGGGGGAGTATCTCTGCGAAGGGTAGCCACAACCCAGTATTTCCCATGATAAAAGGAAATATCCGGCGCCCAGTATCCGAATCCCCCCGGCAGCCCTGCCAGGCCGCAGGATTCAAAATTCTCTGCTGCATGCCCGATCAGCTGCCAGTTCACCAGATCCCGGGAATGGAAGATTGGCAGTCCCGGGAAAAAAACAAAGGAAGAATTAACCAGATAATAATCTTCTCCCACGCGCAGGATCGAAGGATCGGGATGAAATCCGTGGAGAACGGGATTCCGGTAGCATTCTTCCAGCTGGAATCCCAGTCGTTTTGTCAGAAACTGATATCCATCCGGTCTTTCCGCTGCATGCGCTTCCTCCAGAGCCGTCCTTCCCGCTGAATCTCCCTCCATTGGATCGAGTCCGATCACATCCATGGCAAAAGCTATGGTAGCCGGATCACCCGAGGATGCTGCATCATGCAGGAGGGTTCTTCCCTGCGCATCCGGCTCAGTGCAGTGGAGATGATAAAGGGTGAAAAAATCCTTGAGTACGCCGGCCTGTCCATATCGGGCAGCGGCACTGCAAAGCTCCCTGCGAACTGTTTCACCCAGGTTTTCCAGTTCACCTCGTTTGAATGCCCGGGCCAGTTCAGCCCGGTTCCCTGCTCGGGTCAGAGCAATCAGCTTTTCTTTTTCCATCTTTCTCTTTTCCATCTTTCCTGGTTGAAAAGGAAACGGCAGCATCAATGGGTCCGGTTGATTCTGGTTCCGTCCGGATCCCGAAATACAGCGCTTCCAATATCTGCATATCCCCCATACATTCCATGCCGGTTCAGGCAGAATAGACCCGGTCTGGCTGCCGTCCAGCCTCCGGCAGCCAGAGAGCAGGCTTCTCCGATAAGCTCCCAATCCTGCCCGGGGAGTGCAAAGGCAAAGTCCATTTTTCCCTGCCGGACCCGTATGCGCACCATCAGTTTTACTGCAGAAATTTCTCTTTCCGCCAGAAGCGTTTCCCGAACTGTTTCAGGGGTAAAGCGGCCATATTCGGCAATCTCCCCCCGGCACAGTCGGATTTTCCCTTTTTCAGCCGTCAGCGCATGGTAGGGATAGCCCATCATACCGATTCCGGCTGCATCTCCGGGCTGCAGATGAAGCTCCAGGCTGGCTTCCATGTCAAAGTCATAGGTCTGCATAATCTGGCTCAGAAACTGCCCTGCCTGGTACATGGTATCCGCCGGGGCAGCGTAAAGCCGCAAGCCTGGCTTCCTTACCTGGAACCAGGCCGGATCCGGGTTAGCCTGCCATTGCCACTGGAGCCCGATTCCGGTTTCGAAATCATCCGAGACCGGAATGGATGCCGGCCATGCTGCCAGTCCGGTTTCCCCGCCGGGGACCGGTTCTCCGCTCTTTCCCATGATTGGCCATCCGCTGCGCCAGTCAACCGGCTGCAGGTGCGGGACCCGGCCATAGGGACCGATATCCTGAAAATGAATGAACCAGTCCCGGCCCTTCCCGTCGTCAAACCAGGCACCCTGATGCGGCCCGTTGACCGGAGTACTCCCCTGCTGCAGAACAATCCGGGGCTCATATGGGCCAAGGAGATGATCGGACCGCATAGCCAGCTGGTATCCGGGTTTCACACCCCCCGCCGGGCAGAAGATCCAGTAGGTTCCTTCCCGCTTGTACCACTTTGGCCCTTCCACGGTGATATCGTTGTGCTCCCGTCCGCTGTAAACCAGCACGCCTTTATCCAGAACCTGCAGCCCGTCCGGTGACATTTCATGAGCATAAAGGATATTATTGATGCCGCAGCGGCTGGCGGCAAATCCATGGACCAGCCAGGTTCTTCCGTCATCGTCAAACAGGGGACACGGGTCAATCCATCCGCTTACATCCTTAATCCAGTGGCAGTCCCATCGTTCCGCCGGGTTCCGGGTGGTAAAGGCAAAAAGGCCTTCATCCGGCAGACAGACATACACATAGAATATGCCATTGTGATATCGCAGGCTCGGAGCCCAGGTACCGCAGCGGTGTGCGGGCCGTCTGTATCTTTCAAAAGGCAGATGACTGGCTGCGTACCCGATCAGCTCCCAGTGCACCAGATCCCGGGAATGGAGCACCGGTATGCCGGGAATATAGGTAAAGGAGGAAGAAATCAGATAAAAATCTTCTCCGACCCGGGTCACGTCCGGATCGGAATAATCACCTTTGAGAATCGGATTCTGATACTCCATGAGGTCCTCCATCTCATCCTTTCTGAAAACAGTGAAGGGTTTTCCCCAGGCTCAGGAAAGCTCCGGAAAAAACCGGCTTTTTCCGAAGGCTGCTGCATAGGAAAGCGCGGACGGAATATCCGTCCGCGCAGCGGGCCTCGGCCCGCGGATTGTGTATTATTCCTTGACCGCGCCGATATTGATACCTTTCACAAAATATTTCTGCAGGAAAGGATACAGAATCATAAACGGCAGAATCGCGGTAATGATGCAGGCATTGCGGATGGTGTTCTCCGTTGCGCTGCCCACGGCTTCAGGAAGATCGGAGGATTGCATCATATCCCTCAGCTTCATCTGGAAGTTGTACAGATTCCGGTTGGTGATGTACAGCTTGAAGTTGGTGTAATCATTCCAGTAGGCCACTGCGAACATCAGTCCGATGGATGCCAGTGCCGCCTTGGACAGAGGCAGTGCAATCCGCCAGAACATACCCATGGGAGTACAGCCGTCCAGGTCCGCGCTCTCAAACAGTGACTTGGGAATCCCTTCGAAGAAGTTCCGCATCAGCACCAGGTTGTACACGTTGATCGCCGGGAGCAGGATCGGTCCCAGGGGGTTATCCGTCAGTCCCACGGCGCGCATGACCAGGTAGCTGGGAATCATACCGCCGGAGAAGATCATCGTGAACAGCAGCAGGTTCGCGAAGAAGGTTCTTCCGGGCATATCCCACTGAATCAGCACATAGGCGCCCATTGTGGAGAGCAGCAGTCCGATGAAGGTACCGGCCACCGTGGTATAGATGCTCACCCACAGGGGCTGCAGCAGGCTCTGGTTCGTGAAGATGGAGGCATAGCCGTCCAGACCGAATTTGGTCGGAAGCAGTTTCATGCCGTATCCCGTGGTCAGATCCAGGCTGTCAATCAGAACCTTCCAGATGGGAATCAGGATCAGCAGACAGACCAGCACGAAGATAAAGGCATTGATAAAGTGGAACACGGTGTACTGGCTTCTCGGCTTGTTCATGTGAGGTGGCGGCGGGACTTCCACACCTGCGGGTGTAATGAATTTCGCGTTTTCATACTTTGCCATTGCGATCACCCACCTCCCTTACACGATGCCGCGTCCGCGAACCTTCTTGGACGCGTAGTTGCAGATCAGCATCAGGCCCAGGCCCACCAGACTCCGGAACAGGCCTACAGCCGTCGTATAGCCGTAGTCGGCGGATGCGCCGGAATTGAATGTCTGGTAATAGACGTAGGTCTGCAGGACATTGGTCGCCCGGCGGACGGAGTCGTTCTGGAGCACGAACACGCTCTCGAACAGGTTCATGATCTTCGCCAGATTCAGGATCAGCACGGTAATGATCGTGTTGCCAAGCGCAGGAAAGGTCACGTACCACATTTTCTGCCAGCGGCCCGCGCCGTCAATGGACGCCGCTTCATAAATACCGGGATCGATGCCGGTCAGCGTAGCCATGAAGATAATGGTCTGCCAGCCGGTTTCACGCCATACATTGATAATATAGTACCAGACACGCCATTGCTGTTTATCCGCCAGGTAATAGATTCCCTTGTCAATGGCGCCCATACGGATCAGCAGCTGATTCACCAGACCGTTCTCTGAAGGAGAAAGCAGCAGGGAGAATACAGAAGCCGTCACAACCCAGCTCATGAAGTGAGGCAGATAAATGATGGTCTGGCTCAGCTTCTTGAACTTGATGGAGATCATCTCGTTCAGCAGCAGGGAAATAATAACGGCCATACCGGTGTTCAGCAGCAGCTTCACAACCGAGAACACGATGGTATTCCAGAAAGAAGTGGAAAACTGGCTCTGCTTGAACAGTTTCTCAAAGTTCGCCAGACCGACCCAGACCGGATCGCCCACGATTTTCCAGGAATAGAAGGCATATCGGATGCCGAACATGGGAGCATAATGGAAAACAGCCACAAAAATCAGCACCGGGATGAACATGAGGTAAAATCCCCAGTATTTCTTCATCCGCTGGCCTAATGGTTTTTTCCGGACCTGGATTGTTCCATTGGATGTTGTTGACGCCATGTGGAACCAGCCTTTCTGTGATTCATGTCATACACCCGGTGCTGAGTCCGGCAGGGTCTTCAGCGCATAGGGTGATCCGAAAACGGATGCTTTTCCGAATCAGAACAGAGGCGGCGAATCAGGCCGCCTCTGCTCTTTCAGGTGTCTTTTCTCAGTTCAGGGCATTCAGGCTCTCGACGATCTCGTCAGACATTTCCTTGGCGCCTTCGCTCTCAAACTTCGCATAAGCTTCGTCCACGGAAATTGTTCCCAGTGCCACGTCAGCAATGAGTTCGCTCTTGATGGTCGTCAGTTCGCCGTTCAGCTCGCTCAGCACATCCGTCACAGGGACGATGGAGGCCAGGCGGGAATTGGCGTTGAACAGCTCAGAAGCAGCCAGCGCTTCAGGCGCTACGCTTCTGGGATCATCGTATCCTTCTTCAAACGCGGCCAGGGCCAGCATGGGATCGATGTGGTTCTTGGTGTACAGCGTGCCGGCCTTTTCCAGGTTCTCCAGCATATGGAACTGGCCTTCTTCATAGGTGGCTTCCTTGTCGGTGCCCGCCAGCACGGTTCCGGCTGCACGGCTCCAGTGGGTGCCTTCCGCGCCGTATTCCCACAGTAGCTGAGTATCGCCGCCGTCCAGCATCGTGTCGATGAAGGCATCAAAAACTTCCTGGGGATGCGCGCACTTGGCGGTGATGCACCATACCGGAGGAACGCGATCATAGTACGGAGGATTGCCTTCCAGGGGCTTCAGCGCAATCAGCTCGCCGTCCTTGCCATTGGCTTCCAGGTTTGTCTTCAGGTTGGTCGCCCAGGTGCCCGCCCAGTAGGTAAACACGCCGAACTTGTCGTCATAGAACTTGTTGCGGGCGTCAGAGGTCTTGTTCGTCAGGGTTTCCTTGTCGATCAGGCCGTCCGCCACTGCGTCCTGGATGCGCTGCAGCGCCGCCTTCATGTTGTCCAGGCAGAATCCGTCCGCCCAGGTGCCGTCTTCCAGCTGTACAAAGTAGGGATAGGCATCCTGATAGAATTCAGGCAGATAGTTGACAAAGGGCGCCTCGTTACCGACGAAACCGGCAGCGGCCACGGCATAGGTGCCGTATTTTTCCTTGAACGCCTTCAGCATTTCAATGTAGGCGTCATAGGTGGTGGGGGCTTCGGTGATGCCGCAGGCATCCATCCAGGCTTTCTTCACGTAGGTCACGCAGCCGTTGCCGCGGGTGGGGGCAAAGCCGTACAGCTTGCCATCGATCTTCAGGCCGTCAAACACGTTGTCGCCGGTAAAGCGGCCGCTGTTCTTGGTCTTGCTGTTCTCCCAGGCTTCGGTCATGTCCCACAGGACACCCGCTGCCGCGTATTCCGCGTAGTAGGTGGAGCTGAGGATCAGCACATCGGGCCAGTCGCCGGAGGAGACGCGCTGCTGCATAACATCGTAGTAGGCGCTGTGATCCGGCTGTACGAATTCGAGGTCCACACCGGGATGCAGTTCTTCCCACCTTGCTTCAATGGCATCCCGTCCGTTGTTCTGGTCCAGCACCGTGCCGTCCACCATCACAACGATCTTCAGCGGTTCATCCGCAGTAGCGGACACGACGAGGCCCAGGCACAGTGCCATCGTCAGCATCAGGGCGATCAGTTTCTTCATGGTATTCCTCCCATTTTTTATTTTTCCGGATTCCTCCGGTGCCAGGCGGTTCTCCGCCGCCGAATAGCCGGGTTTAAAGAGTCGTTTCATCGTCTGACGATATCCTGAAAGCATTATATACGTTTTAGGAAAGCAAATCAAGAGCAAATACTGAGCAAAAACTGAGTGGTTTTGCTTTTTTGTGCGCCTGTCCATATTGATCACGCTGCCGGATCACGGTTTTCACGGTTCAGGATCTCCCGCCATTCGCGGGAAAAAAGGTTGTATCCTGTCATGCACAGCATGCCGAACAGAAAGGAGATCGGAAAGCAGAGCATAATCCATGTCCCGTCGAAAAAGGTCCGGATGGCGTAGGCGCTGGGAATCCGGATCGCCCAGAGCATCAGAAGATTGACAATGGTGGTATACCGGACCAGTCCGGCGCCGTTAACCAGGCAGAGCATGGTATTGAATACGGAGAACATCCACAGGGACAGCAGCTGGACCGATACATAGCGGTTGGCATAGAACAGTACCTGCGGATCAGATGAAAACAGCCGGAGCAGCGGTGTCCGCCCTGCCAGAAACAGCAGACAGGAAGTCAGTGTGATCGCCCCCGCCGACGCCGGAATCACCCACCGGCCGCGCCGGAGCCTGTCATACCGGCTCGCACCGTAGTTCTGCCCGGAGAAGGTGGTAGCCGCCGAGGACATGCCGGAGACGGCGATGTTGGCCATACCGGTAATTCGCCCGGCCACAGCCTGTCCGGCCATGAAGATGGAACCCTGAGAGTTGACCAGCGTCTGCATCGCCATGTGACCAAGGGAATACAGGGAGTTGTTCAGTCCGATGGGCAGCCCGATCCGGAGAATGGCACGAATATGCTCCCGGCTGATTCGCAGGGTGAAAAGCGGAAAGGATAGCTCCGGATAGTGCTTCCGGATATAGCGGATGCTGAATCCCCAGGAAAAGAACATGGCCGCGGAAGTAGCCAGGGCAGCCCCCGCCACGTCCATGCCGAAGCCGGCCACCATTGTCACATCCAGTGCAATGTTCACCACGCATGACACCAGCAGGAAAGCCAGCGAAGCCGTGCTGTTTCCCATTCCCCGGAGAATGCCCGCATTCATGTTATATCCAATGTTGCCCAGCGACCCCGCCAGCACAATCCGTACATAGAGGGTCGCCAGGGGCAGTGTATCCTCCGGAACCTGCATCAGCCGCAGGATAGCCGGCGCCGCCAGCATGCCCAGCCCGCCGACCGTGATCCCGCACACCCATACGAAAGCGACGGATGTCCGGCAGATTTCAAGCGTTTTATTCCGGTTGCCGGCTCCGATATACTGGGAGATCAGAATGGAGGTTCCGGTACCCAGCCCCAGAAACACACACAGAACGACCTCCACGGGCTGCGCGCTGGTACCGACGGCAGCCAGGGATGTGGTTCCGCAGAACGCACCGATCACCAGGGTATCCACGGTCGTATAGAGCTGCTGCAGAATATTGCCCAGCACCAGCGGCAGCGCAAACAGCAGGATATTCCGCATGATCGGGCCGTCGGTCATGTCAATTCTTCGGTCCCGTCGCCGGTTATCCATGTCTGCTCCCCTTCAGCATGCCCGCTCCGGCAGCTGCCTGATAGAAAACGGACAGCGGAACAAAGCTCTGGGCAAAATGTTTGGGCGGATCGTTATCCAGGATCACAGTGCCTTCCAGGACCGTTTTCGTTCCAACGGGCCGGCTTCCGGAAGCGATGTCCCGCCGGAAAGTCGGCATTCCCATCTCCAGATACCGGATATCTCCGCTCAGCCGGTAGCCGATTGCCAGCGCTTCCAGCGCCACGGTATTGTTGCCCAGCCGGTTCAGGCTGGGAAGCTCCTTGTAATAAAACAGCCCGCTGGGGGTCATGCATGCTTCCGTCAGGTCGTTGACTGCCGCGAGAATCAGCTCCTTCAGTTCCTCTCCCGGGAAAACCTGATAGTATCGGTACAGGCTCCCCACGGCAATGGCAATCATGAAGGGAACATGGATCAGCGTATTGTCGGTGTATGGCGCGACCCAGCTTCCGTATTGACGGATCCATTCACGGAACTGGGATACAATCCATTCCGCTCTTGCCAGCCATCTGGAATCTCCGGTTTCCTGATACAGTGCGGTCAGAGATCGCAGCGCCCAGCCGGTTTCCCGCGCGTTGCTTTCTCCGCTCACCTGGTAGGCCGGTGTCTCCAGCAGCTTCAGCACGTTCTCTCCGATCCCGATGGCGGTTTCCAGCGCCCGGTTCTCTCCGGTCAGGTGATACAGATCCAGCAGTCCCTCCACCCACTGATGGGAGCAGACCATGCAGCTGTCCAGAACATGCCTCCGGCAATGCTCCCACTGTCCGCCCGTCAGCAGCGGATTCCGGCTGTAATGACACACGTCCACGTCCATCCAGTGGCTCCCGGCCGCAGCAACATAATCCAGGAACCGGCGTTCTCCGGTCCGCATGTACAGCAGCGCGCAGGCATGGGGAAAATCGTATTCGTTGTTGGTCCAGACCAGCATTCCCTTGCCCCGTCCCTGCCGGGTATAATTCATGTCCGGGGCGTCGCCGAAATTCAGCATTCCGAAGCTGCGGCTGTGACCGTCGCAGCGGTTGATCAGGGCGATTTCCACGTCTGGATCCATTTTCTCCGGGGGCAGGTAAATATCCTGGATCGCTCCTGCGTCCCGATACACCTCCGGATCCAGATAAGGCCTGTCCGGCATCTGGTAAATCAGACTGCGGTTATCGATCTCCTCAAGCGGCTCTTCCGCTCCGTGGAAGTACAGCTGGAAGCGCTGCTCCCGGCTCATTCCCGATTCAAAAACGACTTTCTCCACATTCTCCGGCACAAGCATCACGTATATGCCGGAAGCATCGCTCTTCACCGCTTTGGGATAATTCTGCTGTGCCTGGAACACGGTGGCGCATACGCCGGCTTTCTCCCCGGTCCGGTCCGCGAAAAATGTTCCGTAGAAAACCTCTGTAAAATGCTCGTTTGCTTCCGCCATCAGGGAAGCGGTATCCACGACCCGCTCCACCGGTGCCTCGCCGCTGATGGTGAAGTTGGTCCGGTAATTGGAACTGCCCGCGCACAGTCGCATAGGCTTTCCGGCGAACTTTTCTTCGATTTTCCGAAGCAGGCCTGTTCCGGTGGTTTCATAGGTGCCGTTCTCTTCCACCACTTTTCCCTTCGCCCGGCTCCCCTCTCCCACGGAGTCCCCCTTTTCCCGCAGGTGGTCGCTACCCAGGCTGTCGTCATAAACTGCCTCTGTACTCTCCAGTATGGCAAATACCAGGGAGGCGGCATGCAGCGGTACGCTCGTGGCGTTAATCAGCCGGAAGGAAATGTCGATCCATGGTTTCCGGTAGTATATGGTCAGTTTTGCTTCAAACCGGATCTTTTCACCGCTTTCGATAGCATTCTCCGGCGATGTACCGGTCATTTCTCCGCGGCAGCGCAGTACGGTCACCAGCGCTCCTTCCTCCTCAATCTGCCACCGGCTGTAAAGGGGCAGATGCTTTCGGCCTGCTCCGTCCTTCAGAATCGGACCCGAAAACTGCTCTGCCTGATAGGCAACCCGCCCGTCCCACAGATAATCAATCAGCGCAGCGCTGTCATGCCGGACCTGGAGAACAGCTCCGCCTTCTCCGGCATCCACCGAAATGCCGGTCTCGGTCTGCATCAGGCGGATCCCCGGGCAGGGAATCGTCTTTGCATCCGTCATGGTCGCTTCAAGGTCTTTTCCCTGCATTCCGGGCAGGTTCGCCGTAAAACGGGCGGACAGAAACCGGACGCTTCCGTCCCGGTAGCGGGAAAGGATGCGGGTCTGGACCGGAAGCTCCTGGTCCCCGTCCGTGATCCGCAGGTGCATTCCCTCTGTAAATATTCCCGCCGGATAAGGAATGCAGATCTGGCACGGCTCCGCATTTCGTTCGGTTCTGTACAGTTTGGGAAAATGAATCTTCATGGCTCCTCGCTCCCTTCCGGGAATCTTGTCCCGTCTTCCGTCAATTCATCAGTCGCCCCGAACCGCTCTTTTCGGAAAAAAGTCCGCCCTTTATACAGAAAAGGCAGACTCACTATATCATACCAGTGCACGAAAAGCTTTCCGGATTTTGCCGTTCAGCCGCCTGATCGTGCCGTTTTTTTGTCTCTTCCGGTTTTCGGAGAAAAAGGCGCCTCTTCGTGATTTACAGCCGGACTGTTTCTCCGGCCGGAATCCGGATAATCCGGTCATCATTGACCGAAATCCAGACGTCCCGGGCATTGGGGTTATAGACGAAGCTGTTATCCGCCGCGAACTGCAGCCGGGCATAATCATCCATGCAGTCCATGAATTCGATGTTTGTACAGTACCAGATATCATCCTTTCCGCCCATCATCCGGCAGAAGGACTCCATAAGATCCCAGTTGCCCTTATCTTCGAATTCGTAGCTGTGACCCCACACATACATCAGATACAGATACTGCTTTTTATGCAGGTTCAGAAATTCTTCACCCAGCTCCATCAGCCGGTGATTGTGATGGCATGTCGCCATCCACCGGTAGGGATTCTCCGGGAGAGCAAAGCTTTCCGAATTTCCGACGACCCGGGAATAGCGGATCCCGCAGGCCGGCAGCAGCGCCTCGATCTCCCTGCTCACGGATCCGTTTGGATAGCTCAGTCCACGCACAGGATATCCCGCGATGGCCTCGAGAGCTTTCCGATCCTCAAGTACTTCTGCTGCAACTTCCGGCAGGGGACACCGGGCAATGGTGGGATGCGTTACCGTATGGCAGGCGATTTCGTGGCCCCGGTAAAGGCCCGGAATTTCCTCTGGATGGATTCGGTTTTCTGTCAGAAGCACACCGCTGTTCAGATGAAAGGTTCCCCGGATCCCATACCGGTTGAATATTTCCACCAGCCGGCGGTCCGGAATCTTGCCGTCGTCATAGCTCATGGTCAGCGCTTTGTGTTTCCCGCCGGGATAGCAGCAATAAACCTTGTTCATCTTTTCTCCTTTCAGAACCGGACATTTCTGCATCGTCCGGACTCTTCCGCATGATATCATATTCATGGAGGAAATGCTATCCCCGGAGAAAAGCCTTCCTCAGAAAGCAGATCTTTCCATTGCTTTTCTGCGCAAATCTTGCTATACTTTTGCTGATGTTGATGAAATGCGGATGTATTCCGCCGGAAACTTGATTCAGGAGGACTTAATGCCGGAAAACAGCTTCCCTTCCTCCGTCGCCGCTTTCCTCTCTGCCCGTGGGGGTGAATCGCTCCTCTCCGGGGATCTGGCTAATCTGGCGGCGATCGTGAAAATCTTCCAGCAGGCGCGCCCTGGCCTGGATTCCGATCCGCTCTCCGAAGAAAATCGGGCATGGCTTTCCGTCCTCGCGGATTGTATTGCCGTCACGGATGAGCGGATTTATGAGCATTACCGGGCACTGGCGGATCTTTTCCGGGCCGGCGTTTTCCGGGCGCCCCGGGAGCAGTTGCTTTCGTCTCCCGCCTGGACCAGCGTTGCGGAAAAGGGGATCCGCCTGGGCCTCCTTCCGGAGGATCTGTACGGAGCGGACCGGCCGGTTCCCCATGTGGGCGTTCCGGTTCTTTCTTCCGGGAAAGGAGGAAGCTGCCCGTGAAGCTGCTGTTTGTTTCCGCCCGCAGTGCGACGGTTCTTCTGGATGAAAGTGGGGATTATTCCCTGCCGGTCCCGGTCTCACTGTCTCTGAACGGTGCGGATCTCGGGGAGGAAAAGCGTTCGGTAATTTCCCTGTTCGGCCTTCTTCCGGATTCGGAATATACGCTGTCGATGCGTCAGGGTCAGACAGGAGAGCAAATTGCCTTCCGTACGGAGCCCGAAAGCTTTACGCTGGATGTTCGCCGCTTCGGTGCGGTGGGCGACGGCGTCACGGATGATACGCCCGCCCTGCAGGCGGCGATCTGCTGCTGTCCGGTCGGCGGCCGGGTTCTGCTGCCCCCGGGGCGGTACCTGTCCGGTCCGCTTTTCCTCAAGAGCCATCTGACCTTGGAACTGAGCAAAGGTGCCGTCCTGGCCCTGTCCACGGATCGGAACCGTTTCCCCATTCTCCCGGGGATCACTTTTCCCACCGGAGTTGGCAGTGATCTCCTGCTGGGAACGCAGGAAGGCAATCCCCTGGACTGCTTTGCCGCCGCCCTCACCGGTGTGGAAGTGGAGGACATACGTCTCATCGGCGAAGGCGTGATCGATGGCCAGGCCCCGGAGGGAGACTGGTGGAAGAATCCCAAGGCCAAGAATCGTTCCTGGCGCGGGAGCCTGCTCCTTCTGGAACGCTGCAGAAACGTGACCGTCCAGGGCCTGACTTTCCGGAATAGTCCCTTCTGGAATCTGCATCCTCTTTTCAGCGAGGATCTTTCCTTCCTGAATATCACGGTGGAAGCTCCGGCAATCAGCCCCAATACGGACGGGTTCGATCCGGAAAGCTGCCGGGGGATCCGGCTGCTGGGTGCTCTTTTCTCGGTCGGCGATGATTGTATTGCCATCAAATCGGGCAAAATCTGGCAGGGGCGGACACTGCAGATGCCCTGTGAGGAGATTGAAATCGCCTGGTGTGCCATGCTCGACGGCCATGGGGGTGTTACCATCGGCAGTGAGATGGCCGGCGGCGTCCGTCATGTCCGGGTGCATCACTGCTGGATGCGCGGCAATGACCGGGGGCTGCGGATCAAGAGCCGCCGGGGCCGGGGCAAGTTCGCCGTCGTGGATGATATTCGTTTTGAGGATATCCGCATGGAATGCGTGAAGATGCCTCTGGTGGTCAACTGTATGTATTTCTGCGATCCGGACGGTCATTCCGTCTTCGTCCAGAGCCGGGATCCCCGGCCTGTGGATGATACAACGCCCACCATCGGGTCCATCGTTTTTGAGCGGGTCCGGGCTGTGGGCTGTCAGGCCTGCGCCGGATATATCCTGGGTCTCCCGGAGCGGCCTGTGGAATCTGTCACTGTCCGGGATTGCTCCTTTGATTTCGAGGAGAACGCGCCGGCTCTGGTTCCCGCCATGGCGGAGGAAGTTCCCGCTGTACGGAATCAGGGAATCATCGCTCAGTTTATCCGGGAGCTGAACGTGGAAAACGTGTCCATGGATCATATCGACGGCGATATGGTCCGGCAGATAGATTAAAAAGGAGAGGATGCATCATGGATATTCGGTATTCCTGCAACCAGCGTGATTTTAAGCGCTACACCACCGAGGAGACCCGGAAGGAATTTCTGATTGAAACTCTTTTCGTTGCCGATCAGGTGATGGCGGTCTACAGCCATGTGGATCGGATGGTTACGCTGGGCGTCATGCCTGTAAAGGAGAAGGTCTCCATTGATAAGGGCATTGACATCTGGAAAAACTTCGGTACCCAATTCTTCCTGGAACGGCGCGAATGCGGCATGTTCAACGTTGGCGGCCCTGGCAAGGTGTACGCGGATGATCAGGTGTATTCCCTGAATTATAAGGACTGTCTTTATCTGACCCGCGGCGCGAAGGAAGTGTATTTCCAGAGCGATGATCCCGCCTGTCCCGCGAAGTTCTATGTGGTTTCCGCCCCCGCCCACTGCAGCTATGAAAACCGCCTCATCAAAATTGAGGACGCGGCCAAGAAGCCCCTCGGCGCCTTGGAAACCAGCAATAAGCGGACCATCAATCAGTTTATCCATCCCTCCGTGCTGAAGACCTGCCAGCTCAGCATGGGAATGACCGTCCTGGAGCCCGGTTCTGTCTGGAACACTATGCCCGCCCATACGCATGAGCGCCGGATGGAAGTATACTTCTATTTCGAGGTCCCGGAGAATAACGTGGTCTTCCATATGATGGGAGAAGGTCAGGAGACCCGGCATATTGTCATGCAGAACGAGCAGGCCGTAATCTCTCCCTCCTGGTCCATCCACGCCGGCGCCGGCACCAGCAACTATACCTTCATCTGGGCCATGGGCGGCGAGAATCAGGCCTTTGATGATATGGACGAAATCCCCACCACGCAGCTGAAGTAATCCGTCAGTACTCCGGCCGTCCCGGCCCCGACCAACAGAAGAAAGGAAGAATGCCCCATGAACATGAAGGATTTCAGCCTGGAAGGAAAAATTGCCTGGATCACCGGTGCCTCTTATGGGATCGGCTTCGCCATCGCGGAGGCCTTCGCGGCGGCCGGCGCTACCATCGTTTTCAATG